>CBDTWQ010000303.1:0-3107 GCA_965364115.1 uncultured Gammaproteobacteria bacterium
TGGTGGTGGATGATGATCCAATGATTCGTTTTTTGGCCCAACAGGCTCTAGAGAACCGGTCGTTTAGAGTTCTGCTCGCCGAAGACGGTCAGCAAGCATTAGAACTGTTTAATGCCAATCTACCGGATTTAATATTGTGTGATGTGATGATGCCGCAACTGAGTGGTTTTGAGCTGTGTGAGCAGATCCGGTCGAGTAAGCGCGGCAAGCATGTTCCGGTGGTGATGCTAACCGGTCTTAACGATGCTAGATCAATTCAACAGGCTTTTTCTGTCGGTGCGACCGATTTTTGTGAAAAGCCGATGAATTGGGAATTGCTCCCCTATAAGCTCAATTATGTGTTGCGCGCGTCTTTAACCTTCTCTGAATTGCAGATTAGTGAAGAGCGCTACAGTTTACTCTCCCGTGGCGCCAATGATGGAATTTGGGACTGGGACTATAAGAATGATCAGATTTACTTTTCGCCCCGGTGGATCACGATGTTGGGTTATAAAGATGATTCTATCGGCAGCGATCCTCTAGAGTGGATTGACCGAATTCACCCCGAAGACAAGAGGCATGTGATTTCTGAGCTGCACGCGCACAAGAATGCGAAGACTTCGCATTTTGAATGCGAATATCGAATCAAAAATGCGTTGGGTGAATATCGCTGGATGATGTGCAGAGGATTGGCGGTTAGGGACGATGCGGGTCTGGCCTACCGAATGATTGGCTCGCAAACCGACGTAACTAGTCAGAAAAAAGCAGAGGAGTTACTGGTTCATGATTCGATTCATGACCCGTTAACCGGATTAGCCAATGAAGTATTGCTGCTAAACCGCTTGGGGCATTGCATCGATTTGGTGAATAGGCGAAAAAGCGGACGCTTTGCGGTGATCTATGTAAATTTGAATCAGATCAACCGTCAAAGTGATGGACCCGTGCAGCCGTTTGATGATCAATTAATCGTGAAGATTGCCGCGCGAATCAAACCATTTATTCGAAAAACCGATACTTTTGCTCGTTTGAGCGGTGAAAGTTTTGCGATCTTATGCGAAGACATTCACGACCTCACCACAGCAACAAAGCTGTCTGATTGTATCTCTAAGGAATTGCATCGAGCATTCGAAATTGATGGCGATCAAGTGGCGATCGCTTGCAGCATCGGCATCACCGATAGCAGCCTTAGCTATCAGAGTCCGGGTGATATGTTGCGAGACGCTAACGCAGCTATGTATCGGTCGGAAGCCAGTGAGGGATATAAATGCGAAATATTTGATTTGACGATGCAACAGCAAGCAACCAAAGCCTTGCAGATTGAAACCGATTTGCGTAAAGCTTTTGAAGCGAATGAATTCGAAGTTCATTATCAACCGATCATTAAAATCGAAAATAGAACGATTTCAGGATTCGAGGCGTTGGTTCGTTGGAATCACCCGACTTTGGGCTTGCTTTTTCCGGCCGACTTTTTGCGCGTGGCGGAAGATTCCCGATTGGTGGTGCCACTCGGCAGATGGGTCTTGGCCCAGGCTTGCCAACAAATGCAAAACTGGAAGAACCGATGGCCAGAGGCTGAAGACTGGACCATCAGTGTCAATTTGTCATCGATTGAATTGGCCCAGTCGGGGATGGTTGAATTAGTCAGAGAAATTGTTAAGCAAAGCGGCTTGAAACCTGACTATCTGAAATTCGAAATAAATGAAAGTCAGTTGATTTCATGCGGTCAGCATGCACTGAAAACGATTCACAATTTGCGCCAACAAGGGGTTCATCTATCAATCGATAATTTCGGTTTAGGCGGCATATCATTTAATCATCTTCATCAACTGCCATTCGACGAGCTAAAAATTGATCGGCAGTTTGTCAGCGGGCTAGATGAGCGATCGAACAAAGACCAAATCGTGACTGCGATTGTTTCCTTGGCCCACAGTCTGGAAATGAACGTGGTCGGGATGGGCAGTTCATCTGCAGCAATTCTGCAAAATTTACGCGGCTTTTCGAGCCAGTATGCCGAAGGTTTTTCGATCATGGAGCCAAAGCGAGCTGAGGATGTTATTCCCAGCATTCTGGTTGAAGAAGATCAATCAGAATTGAACTGATTGGCTTAATTATTTTGGAAATAGGAATTTTTAATGAGTGAGATCGAAACCAGCCCGAGCGTGGAAAAGCGGGCACTTTTGGCAGACGACGACGCGGGTGTGCAACTAACGCTGACTTCGTTGCTTCAGCAAAAAGGATTTACTGTCACCGCTGTTTCAAATGGAATGGATGCAGTCGAAACGCTGTCGACGGTTGAATTTGATATCGTGCTGTTGGATATTCGAATGCCCGACATGGACGGTTTTGATGCCTGTCGATGTATACGGCAGCTCGAATTCGGGATGAACGTTCCGGTGATAATGCTAACCGGGCAAGACGACACCGAGTCGATTAAACGAGCCTTCGATGTGGGCGCGACAGATTTCGTCGCCAAGCCGATCAACTTTGTCCTGATGGGTTTTAGAATCGACTACATTGTGCGTGCTGCCAATAATGCGGCGGCCTTGAGAAAGGCCGAACAGCGCTCGCATAAGGCACAACGAATCGCGCAACTTGGTCATATCGAATGGAATTTGGATAAGAAGATGGTGCATTGTTCTAATGGCATGCGAGATCTTCTTCTTTTTCCTGACGAAGCCGTTTTTAATAGCTTTAAGTTGTTTATGAAATCCGTTCATCCGAAAGATCAGGATCGAGTCCAAGTTTCAATATCAGAATCACTGGCTAGCGGCAATGGATTGAATCTTGAACATCGAATGATTCGTGCGGACGGCAGCGTTCGTGTCGTCTTGCAAAGCTCGGAAAGTCGCGCTGACCCGGCGAGATCAGCACAAATGATGGTAACCATTCAGGATATTTCCGATCGGGTTGATTCGGAAAACAAGATTGATATTTCGGCCCAAGATGGCCGCATTAAGGGTCTAGCTACCGATATTAAGTTACCCAATGGCGAAACCCTTGATTAAATTCGAAGTGTTAAGACGCCTAGGGTCTGTTTACATTTATGACGTTGAGAACATATTATTTTTGAGCTTTTGCATGCCGACAGCGAAGGTCTTAAAAGGGGTTACTCGATTCCTCAAAAGCTC
>CBDTWQ010000304.1:0-3085 GCA_965364115.1 uncultured Gammaproteobacteria bacterium
GAATTCTTTTCTGCGTCGGGCCTTGAAGGTCCGAGAACTCGACCCAGAATGATAAAAACCGATCCCATAATCAGTGTCAGCGACATGAATATAAGAATCGGTAGGTAATTACCTAGCATAGTAATGGAGGTCTCTCAAAAGTCTGCTTTGAAGTGCGTGGTGTCAGTCTATGGTGGCGCCTATTTACTGTCAAGATATCTGAGTCTGGAGCCATTATTTGAAAGGATTTATGAGTCAAAAAAAAGCGACTCGATCGAAACCGAATCGCTTCTGATATATGGTGCCGATGGCCGGAGTCGAACCGGCACAGCTTTCGCCACTACCCCCTCAAGATAGCGTGTCTACCAATTCCACCACATCGGCAATTGACCGGTTATTCAACCGGCGGTAAATCTGACGGTTTTGAACGCTGACTCTGGCCCTCTGCTGGAGGCAAATCCACGCCACCCTGCTCAGAGGTCGAATCTAACTGCAAACCAGGCGCCATATCGATCACACTGTCTAATGTCACGGTACGATTAGTGGAGAAATAAGCCAATGACAAGCACACCACAAAAAACAGGATCGCAAGTATGGTTGTCACCCGGCTGAGAAAATTGCCCGAACCTCGCGCACCGAAAACAGTGGCTGAAGCACCGCTACCAAAGGCAGCACCTGCATCAGCGCCCTTGCCATGTTGCACCAGTATCAAGCCAATCAACGATATCGACAACAAAACCTGAGCGACTAGTAAAATGCTATGTATGCTTTCCATTAAAATTTCCTATGCAAATTGGGCCCATGTTGATCGGGCTTATGCTGATTGGTCCTATGCTGATTGAGCAATGCCAAGAAAGTCCGCTGCCTTGAGAGCTGCACCACCCACTAGACCACCGTCGATGTCAGTTTGCGACAATAACTCGCGGGCGTTCTTCGGGTTCATGCTGCCACCATATAAAATTTGAATTCCACTGGCTACTCCTGCATCCATAAGCGCCAACTTTTGGCGAATCATATGATGCACAGATTGTGCCTGTTGTGGGGTCGCCACCTGCCCAGTGCCTATTGCCCAGACTGGTTCATAGGCAATCACGGCTTGCGCGAATGCTGCTACCCCAACCGCGTCAAGCACGGCGTCCATCTGTCGTGCCACCACTGTTTCGGTCACACCATTGTTACGTTCTTGCTCTGTTTCACCAACACACAGTATTGGGGTTAATCCCGAGGCAGCGGCTTGCTTGAAGCGAGCCGCAACCAGCTGGTCAGATTCAGCGTATAACGACCGCCGCTCAGAGTGACCAACAATCGCATAGCGGCAACCGAAGGCGGACAACATCGCAGCGGATATTTCACCGGTGAATGCCCCGCTCTCGTGATCACAAACATTTTGCGCACCCAGCGCAATGTTTGAGTCAATCAGCATTTGGCCGACCGTCATCAAGAAAACCGCCGGCGGGCAAACCGCAATTTGCGCATTGCCTGCATCGCCTGCCAACAGGCCATCGATCAGCGCGGTGGCTGAATCGAGGTCGCCGTTCATTTTCCAATTGCCTGCAATTAGACAGGAACGCATCATTCTGGCCGCTCGCTAAAAAGGCGGCAAAGGTTACTCATCTAATGCCAATAAATCAATCAGGTTTTGTCAATAAAAGGTAGTCGAAATCAAAGTTGAGGGCAATCTTCGGGTTTTGGCAACAATCGTTTCAGGAATTAACGCAAGCTCCAACACCAAAAGAGGCCTCAACAACCCCGCCCATCAGTCATTAGGAGACCGGTCATTTGCCAACTACCGCATTGCAACTGCCGCAACGGTTTGTGCCAGCTCACTGGCCAAATTTTCTACCTGCAGTTGATCCTGTCCTTCCACCATCACTCGCATCAAAGGCTCGGTTCCTGAGGGCCTCAGCAACACTCGACCCGAATCGCCAAGCTGTGATTCAGCCGATTTAACCGCGTCCTGCACGGCAGATGAAGCGATATCAAGATTTTTTTGACAGGGAACATTAATGATAACTTGCGGGTAAGTTTCTAGCTCGGCGCAGGCTTCGCTTAAGGTCTGCTCTGCAGTCACCAGAAAATCCAACACTTGCAAGGTCGCTATAATGCCGTCGCCGGTGGTCGTTTTGTCTCGACAAATGATGTGGCCCGATGCTTCACCACCCAACAACCAATTATATTCAATCAGCTTCTCCATCACGTAACGGTCACCGACCGCGGCGCGAGCAAAGGGAATGTCGAGCGATTTGAGCGCATGCTCAAACCCTAGGTTAGTCATTTGTGTGCCCACCACTCCACCGCCTAAGCGAGCGCGCACCAGTTTGCTCTTAGCGATGATATAGAGCAGCTGGTCTCCATTCTTAACTTCACCGTTGGAATCCATCATCATCACTCGGTCACCATCGCCGTCGAACGCGATCCCAAGATCAGCCTGATTCTCGAGCACCAAAGAGCGCATGTTATCGGGGTGCATCGCACCTACGTCTTGATTAATGTTGAGTCCGTTGGGTTCGGTTCCTACCTCAATCACATCCGCTCCCAGTTCGCGAAAGACCGCGGGAGCGATATGATAAGTGGCACCGTTGGCACAATCGACCACCAGTTTCATGCCGCGCAGACTGCGATTGAAATCAATCGAGCTCTTGCAAAACTCGATATACCGGCCTTTAGCATCTTCCATTCGACTGGCCTTACCAATCAGCTTGGGGTCAACCATTTCTAGGTCTTCGGCCAACATTGATTCAATCGCAATTTCAGTGGCATCCGGTAATTTTCTGCCGTCACCAGTAAAAAATTTGACCCCATCGTCATGGTAAGGGTTGTGCGATGCGCTGATCACGATTCCGGCAACCGCGCGCTGCGCCTGAGTAATATAGGCGATCGCGGGGGTTGGCATCGGCCCGAGTAACAGCACGTCCAGCCCGGCTGCCGCCAGCCCGGCTTCCAGCGCAGATTCGAACATATAACCCGAAATCCGCGTGTCTTTACCGATCACCACTTGGCCACGACCCGACTGCGACAGCACTTTGCCCGCGGCCCATCCTAGCTTCAAAATGAAATCGACAGTCATCGGTGTTTGCCCCACCCGACCGCGAATTCCATCCGTTCC
>CBDTWQ010000305.1:0-3082 GCA_965364115.1 uncultured Gammaproteobacteria bacterium
CATCAACCAAAATTTGCGGTGATGAACGATCTTGAATCGGCACAGATGCTCGAAGCAAGTTTAGTCGGCAGTGATGTGAGGGTGCTAGCAGGTGCAGCAGGGCTCGAGCAGGTTGCGGCGGCAGAAGACGTTGATATTGTGGTGGCCGGAATCGTCGGAGCCGCAGGGTTGATGTCCACGCTCGCTGCAGTGCGGGCGGGCAAGCGAATTTTGTTGGCGAATAAAGAAGCGCTGGTGATGGCGGGTTCACTATTTATGCGCGAAGTGCGGCAGTTTGGCGCCGAACTGTTGCCATTGGATAGCGAGCACAATGCGATTTTCCAGTGTCTTCCGACTTCGTCGTCTAACGGGTCCAACACTTCAGCGACTCCTGGTGTTGATAAGATTATTCTAACCGGCTCTGGGGGGCCGTTTAGAGACTGCGAACTTGAACAATTAGAGCAGGCCACGCCTGAGCAGGCTTGCGCCCACCCCAATTGGAAAATGGGGCAGAAAATTTCTGTCGATTCGGCCACAATGATGAATAAAGGGCTGGAGATGATTGAGGCCTGTTGGCTGTTTTCAGTGCAGCCGAATGACATTGAGATTGTTTTGCACCGGCAAAGTGTGGTTCATTCGATGGTGGCTTATGTCGATGGGTCGGTGATCGCTCAACTCGGCAACCCTGACATGCGAACGCCGATCGCGAACGCGCTGGGCTGGCCAGATCGAATTGAATCGGGGGTTGAACCTTTGAACTTGATCGAGGTCAGTCGGTTAGACTTTTCAGCCGCGGATAACAATCGTTATCCTTGCCTGAGATTGGCAATAGAGGCCTGGAACCGAGGAGGCACCAGTATGGCAATTTTAAATGCTGCGAATGAGGTGGCGGTAGAAAACTTCCTCAATCGAAAGATTAAATTCACCGATATCGCATGGGTAATTGAAGAAGTTCTGCAGCAAATCGACTCGCAGTCGGCAGAAAATCTCGACTTTATTTTGCAAGCGGATCTTGCGGCACGCGAATGTGCAACAAGCTTATGCGCGAACCAGCCAATTAGACTGCAGGCTCAATAATGGATTTATTCTCAGTGGTTTACAGCATTCTCGCGTTTATTGTGGCGATAGGTGTTTTGGTGACAGTGCATGAATTTGGTCATTACTGGGTGGCTCGAAAAATGGGGGTTAAAGTGTTGCGGTTCTCGATTGGCTTTGGCAAACCAATTTGGCAACGTCGTTGGGGCGCAGATCAGACGGAATATGTGATTGCTCGAATTCCGTTGGGTGGTTACGTCAAAATGCTAGATGAACGTGAAGGCGATGTTGCCACCGGAGAACTGGATCGTACGTTCAATCGAAAATCTGTTTGGCGAAGAATCGCGATTGTGGCCGCAGGGCCCGGATTTAACTTTCTGTTTGCGATCTTTGCCTATTATCTGATTTTTCTCGCCGGTGTCAGTGGGGTGAAACCGATGGTTGGCGAAGTGGCCGAACTCAGCCCCGCGCATGCGGCTGGGGTTCGTTCGGGCGATCTCATTTTGGCGGTCAACGGCGTCGAGACAGCTACTTGGGAGAAGGCCAGATTCACTCTGCTAGAAGAAACGGTGGGTAGCAACCAGATTCTGCTCAAAGTGCAAAGCGTTGATCTGCAGATTAGCGAACTCGCGATCAATACTGCGCAACTAGAAATTTTGAAGAAAGACCAGATAGACCTTATGCGTGATTTAGGTCTGTCCAACTGGCGCCCAAAAATAGCACCTTCGATCAGCCAAGTTCTGAGCGATGGTGCAGCGGCGGCGGCCGGTGTGGAAGTGGGGGATAAGATTGTCTCGCTTGACGGCATTAAGATCGAAAGTGCGCACCAATGGGTCGACCTGATACGGGCAAACCCTGAAACCGCGATGCAATTGCAAGTGCTGCGCAACAAAGGCTTGGTTGATCTTGAATTGACTCCAAAGACGCGCACCGATGGTGAGCAAACCTATGGTTTCATTGGGGTTCACAATCGAGTGGATATTCCTCAATCAGTGCGCCGCGAAATGACGGTCAACGAACGCTATGGTCCAATTGATGGCATCATAGCGGCGATCGATCGAACTTGGCGAATGAGTTGGTTAACCCTGCGCGTGCTGGGTAAGTTAGTGGTGGGTGAAGCCAGCGTTAAGAATCTGAGTGGGCCTATCACCATCGCTAAATATGCCGGCATGTCGGCTCGAATTGGGTTAGAGCCCTTTCTTGGATTTCTCGCGATCATTAGCATTAGTCTGGGTGTGTTGAACCTGCTGCCGGTGCCAATGCTCGATGGCGGCCATTTATTTTACTATTTGATTGAAATTCTTAAGGGCAGTCCGGTTCCTGAGCAGGTGGAAATCATTGGCCAAAAAATCGGCATCGTTTTGCTATTTGGTCTGATGTCGATTGCGATTTATAACGATCTTGCACGGTTGGTCGGATAGTTGAGAGTTTCCGTCTGGATTGTTGCGCTGGGGTTGCTCTCAGCATCTTTCATCGCTCAAGCCGATCGGTTCGTGATCGAAAACATTGAGGTGCTTGGCTTAAAGAAAATTGCGATCGGCACGCTATTTAGCTATTTACCGGTGAAGGCGGGTGAAACTTTCGATAGTGAGCAAACGCCGGCCGTCATCAGAGAGCTTTTCTCGACCGGATTCTTTAACGACATCAAGCTCGCTCGCAGAGATAACGTATTGATCATCACCGTGGCTGAGCGGCCTTCGATTGCCGAAGTTAATTTTGAAGGCAATAACGATATAGACGATGCTGCGTTAGAGCAGGCGCTAGATTCGGTTGGCATGAGCAAGGGTAGAATTTTCGATCAGCACAAGCTCGCCCGGCTTGAGCTTGAGTTGCAGGAAGTTTACTACTCTTTGGGGAAATACGCGGCACGTATTGAGGCCAAGTCAAGAGCAATAGATCAAGACCGAATTGCGATCGACATCAATATCTCGGAAGGAGTCTCGGCGCGCATCAACTCAATAAACCTAGCAGGGAATCGTGCCTTCTCGGAAGAACAACTGTTAGATATCCTTGAGCTCGAAGCTAGCGGTGATGCTTGGTTTGCGAGCGACGAATATTCAAGCGCCAA
>CBDTWQ010000306.1:0-3082 GCA_965364115.1 uncultured Gammaproteobacteria bacterium
GAACAAGCCCTGGAGTGCGGCCCAATCGACTTTATTCAGAAACCGTTAAACGCAGCCCTATTACGCTCTAAGGCAAATCTGTTGCTGAGCCTCTGGCACTTAAGATTCGAGCAACAACGAAGCAACAAACAACCGCAAGCCAACCAACTGACAACTCAGCAAGCGATGAAACAAGAGGCTGCGGACTGCCTCCCAACGAAGACAGAACTGTCGGACAAACTCAATGAGCTGATTTATCGCTCGACGCGCTACGATTATTCGAGTGCGGTCATCTGCATCGCTCTCGACGACTTCGATCACGTCAATCAACACTATGGCCGTCGGACTGGCGAGCAGTTACTCTCAAAGCTCTCCGCTACCTTCAACAGCATGGTTCGTCAGACTGACTTTGTGACTCGCATCGATGGCGCTAAGTTCATCGTATTAATCACCGACATCGATGGCTCGACCTCACTGATTACGAAAATTGAAAGCCTGCTTTATCACGCAACGCAACCTATCAAAATCGAACAGCATCAACTTGTTGTTGGTGCCAGCGTAGGGGCAGCAATCTTTCCAGACCAAGGCCGCAGCGCTAAGACGCTGCTGCACAACGCCGAACAGGCAATGCTTCTGGCGAAAAAACAAGACAGTCATCGATTTCATTTTTTCAGCGAAGAAATAAACCAACGAGCCCATCGCCAGAGCGCCTTGCAGGACAATTTACGCAAAGCTCTGCCTGATAATGAATTCACCGTTTTTTATCAGCCGATCATCGAGATTGCTAGCGGCCGAGTGATCGCGGCCGAGTCATTACTGCGATGGAACAGCCAGGCCCTAGGGCAGGTTAGACCAAGCGAATTTATTCCAGCCGCGGAATGCGCAGGACTGATTCCTGATTTAGGCTGTTGGATCATAAGAAAGGCGATCGCGACCGGCGCCGACTGGTTAGAAAAATACAAGATTCAATTGCGCATGACGGTCAATGCTTCACCGCTTCAATTGCTCAACAGTCAGCTTTGTAAAACGATTCAACAACAACTCGATAAATATGGCTGGGACCCTGATTCAATCGAAGTAGAAATAACCGAAGCGATATTGCGGGATGAGTCGGTAAGCGTTGCCGCTTGCCTTGAAGAAATCAAGCTGAGCGGAGTCAGGCTCTCGGTTGATGATTTTGGCACCGGATTTTCAGCGCTGGGTTCGCTCAAAAAACATTCGATTGACACTGTAAAGATAGATCGCAGTTTGGTGATGGATTTACCCGGTCACAAAGAGAGTGCCAGCCTAGTGCAGGCGATTATTGCGATGGCACACGAGTTAGACATTGAAGTGATCGCAGAAGGCGTCGAAACGCGGCAACAATGGGATTTTCTGCGCGCTTTAAACTGTGATTTCGCGCAGGGATATTATTTCGGCAAACCCATGCCGAGAGACGAATTTGAAGACCTCCTGATTATCCGCGGGTTCCCCAACGCTCTGACTTTTAATGACCAAGCTAAACCCCTGCTTGGCGAAAATAAAAGACCGCGTAATGGCTAGCTAATCATGCGGTCGCAACCGCCTTAACTTTTTGATGAGTAATGAAAAATTTCACAATCCAAGTAGCCAACATTAGGGTATCGGCAGTTTGACCATCGCTCAAGCTGTCACGCGCGGTGGCTAGAACCTCTGCAGAGAGCAAACTTCCGCCGTAGATATCGAGCAAGGCTTCCATATAGGCCCGATCAAACTCAGGGTGCCCTTGCATGCTGATAATCGGGTCACCGTAAACCAACCCAGCATAAGGGCAGAACTCAGAACTCGCGAAAACTTCGGCTGACTCAGGCTTGTCGAGCACTTGATCTTGATGAAAAACGTACATACCAACCTGCTGCGGTTGCCCCTCCATCCACGCTGGCGCCTGATCAACTCGATATTGGTGTAAGCCAACGCCCCAACCTTTCTCTGATTTAACCACGCTTCCGCCAAGCGCCTGAGCAATGATTTGATGACCAAAACAAATCCCGGCCAAAGGAACCTTTGACTCGGCTAATGAACGAATGAAGACCTCTAGCTTCGGAATCCAAGTGTGACTCTCGTAAGCACCATGCCGAGAGCCGGTGATAAGCCAACCGTCGCACTGATTGATCGAGGTAGGCATTTCGTCCTGCACCACACAGAAACTTTCATATTGAAGTTCGTGACCAGCGAGGTCGAGCAGCCGCTGAAACATCACCGGATAGGGGTCGAAACGGTCCGCTAATTGGTCTCGCACCAAACCTGTTTCAAGAATACCAATTTTCATCCGATGACTTCCTTAAAAGTGGAGTGGGACAGTATACCTATTAAAGCTTTTTGCTTTAATAGGTATACTGTCCCAGGCAATCAGTCGTCGACAACATAAGATAAAATTTCGACCACTTGGGCCGGCGTTTGCGCCCAAGCCATCGCCGAGCCATCGACCTCTTTGAGTGGGTGGATGATATCTTCGGCATGCAAGGTAATATACGGCTTGCCTTTAGCCGCGCAATAACCCGCATCAAAAGCTGCATTCCACTGTTTGTATTTATCGCCAAAGCGAATGATCGCGAGATCGCACTTCTCGAGCAAGGTCTGCGTGCGAATGCCATTCACCCGCGACGATTTGTGATCACGCCAATAACCACTCGATTCTGGCTGCAGCAAATCTCCCGCCGCATCGCTAGCCTCGTGGTTAGTCACTGCCGAGGTAAACACCACTGGCAGTTCGAGCGCTTTAGCACCTGCGATGATTTGATCGCGCCAGTCACTGTGAATTTCGCCCGAGAGATACACGGTCCAGATCATATTCAACTCCTATCCTTTAAATATCGGACAGTATACCTATTACAGCGATATCGCTTTAATAGGTATACTGTCCCAATTAGTTCCCCTAGCCATTTTTCGTGCTGTTTTCAGCAAACAATTGGCAAAGCTCAGAATCCGCTATCTGCTGCTTGGAGAAATCGAATGTCCCCTGCTGCAGCATTTCCTCGGCCGCGGCACGCACCAGCCCCAGCGCTGCACGCGCGAGCGAACCGCCAATGCTGACCCGAGTGACGCCCGCATCGCGCAATTCAGCCAGCGAAATCGGCGAGCCGCT
>CBDTWQ010000307.1:0-3065 GCA_965364115.1 uncultured Gammaproteobacteria bacterium
TTCCCTAGGAGGATAAGTCTGTGAAAATTAATTCTATCTTAAAGGTAGTTGCTCTAAGTTTGGCCGTCATTTGCTATCCACAGATAGCCAGTGCAGAGACTGTCCTAAAGCTGGGAACGGTCGGCTTCAAAGGGATGCCAATCGGTGACGCAATTGACCAAGCTTTGATTCCTACTCTGGAAAGAGTGTCAGGTGGCAAAATGAAAATTGAGCCACATTACCGCAAATCTCTCTGTAGCGAACAGTCCTGTGGTGAACAGGCAAACCAAGGGTTAATTGCACTCTGGACAAGTTCTACCGCAAATTTTGGTAATTTTGGAACCGCGCTGTCGGTTTTTGACCTGCCTTACATTTTCAAGAGCATCGAAGATGCTGATCGAATCTCAAGCAATTGGTTAGCCAAGAAGCAATGTGATATTGCGGCTGAAGAAGCCGGTCATATTTGTTTAACCGTTTACTCAAGCGGCGGCTTTCGCCAGTTAGGAAATGCCCACGGCCCGGTCCATGTCCCCGCCGATATGAAAGGTATCAAATGGCGTGTTACCAAAAGCCCGATTGAATACACGCTGATTAAAAACTGGGGCGCTGTTCCAGTGCCTTATGACTGGGCACAGCTTTATCAAGGTTTGCAAACCGGTGTTGTTTCAGGTCAATATGTTGCAACACCCTGGCAGCATGTTGCCAAGCTGCATGAAGTCGCAAAGTACTTCACTGAAATTGGTGGATCATGGTCAGGCAATCAATTGTCCATGGACAAACGCCAGTATGACAAGCTCTCTGATCAGGAACGAGAGTGGCTGCACACGGCTGCTGACGCTTTTGGCCAGCATGTTCAGAAACTCGATCGCGACTGGGTAACCGCCGGTGAAAATGCGATCAAGGCCGAAATTAAAGAATGGTATGTCCCGACTGACGAAGAAATGAAACTCTGGCGTGCCGGCGCCATCGACGCCTGGTTAAATGCCAAGGGCTCATTTGACCCGGCTACCGCAGAACGTGTCTTAGAGGAACAGGGGCTGACAGACTTTATTGCCGCCTTAAGAAAAGCCGGCGCTTTGTAACACCCGCTTGTAGTTGTTAAAGCAGATGGCGCGATGATCTCTCCTCGCGCCGTCTGCTTTTTATATTTAGCAAAGTAAAATTTAAATTCCCGGCCTAGGCTGGGGATTCTAGGCGACCGGGATCTCAATAACGATGGAAAGCATCTTACTTCTGGTTGTCCTTGTCTTGCTGATCATGATGGGGGCACCGGTTGGGTTTACCCTGATCTTGATTCCGGTCGTCTATATTTTGATCACTGACGCGGCCCCCCTGATCCTGATCCCCAGCCAGATGTTCAGCGCGATCGACGCGGTACCCTTAACCGCAATACCGTTCTTCATGTTAACCGGAGAACTCATGACCAGCGCTACCATTACCGACAGACTGGTAGAATTGAGTCGCCGCATTATTGGCCGAATGCGCGGAAGCATGGCGCAAGCCAATGTCCTCGTTTCCATGTTCTTCGCCGGAATGAACGGTTCGGTCGTAGCCGATACGGCAACGGTTGGATCGCTTCTGATTCCCGCGATGAAAAAAGCCGGCTATCCACCTGCCTTTGCCGCTGCAATTACCGCCGTGAGCTCGACGATTGGCGGAATCATTCCGCCGTCGATCATGATGATTGTGCTTGCCAATGCAGGTGGCATCTCGGTAGGGGCATTATTTGCAGGCGGGATCATTCCCGGGTTGATGATCGGATTCTTGATAATGGTCATCAATTATATTATCGCCAAACGCAACAATTTCGAGCGAAGCGACGAACCTTTTAGTTTTAAAGCACTGGCAATCTCCAGCTATCGATCATCATTCGCTCTGCTGATTCCCGTTGTACTGGTCGGCTCGGTCGTCTTTGGGATTGCCGGTGTGGTTGAAGCCGGTGCTTTGACCGCGACGATTGCATTGCTCGTTGGCATTTTCATTTACCGAACCATCACCTGGGAAAATTGCAAAGGCGCTTTTGTGCGCGCCTTTCGCAACTCGGCAATGGTATTTATTATTATCGCCGCCTCCGGCCCTTTTAGCTGGCTGTTGACCTCGCTTGGCGCGATCACTGACCTGGAGCAATGGTTACTCAGTTATACCCATAGTCCATTGCTGTTTATCCTGATGCTGGTGATGTTCATCTGCTTGCTTGGAATGGTGATGGACTCCGCTGCCAATATAATTGTTGTTGGCCCAGTGCTTGTCGATGTGATGGTCAAAGCAGGCTATCCTGATGTGCAAGCTGCACTTGTCGTTGTCGTTGGCTTTCTGATCGGGTCCGTCACACCACCCGTTGGGGTGGCATTTTTTACCGCCGGGGCAATAGCCAATGTCCGGCTGGAAAAAGTAGCGGTAGCGATGCTGCCCTATCTCGGCGCACTTTTCGTACTACTATTCGTGCTCATTGTTGTGCCCGAATTCACAATGTATCTGCCCCAGGCTTTTGGCTTCGTGAAATGAGTGATCGTTTCTTATACGGCGCAGGTGAATGGGTAACAGCGAGTCGCGAAGCCAACGCATCATGATTAAATTCGTCATATGGGTCGACAGTCTGGTTAAGAAAACACTGACCGGATTTTGTGCCACTTTTCTGTTAATGATGGTTGTGTTCGCTGTCTACAACATAGTTATGCGATATGTTTTCGAAAACCCCCCGGTTTGGGGAGACCTGCTGACCGTGTTAAGTAACATCTGGTTGGTCTTTATAGCGCTAGCGCTAACCGTCAGAGACAAAGACCACATAGCACTTGATCTGATTTACTCGTGGTTACCCCTTAAGATGGCCTTTTTAATTCAGCAATTCTGGACCTTGGTTATATTCTGTCTAGGTGTTGTTATGATCGTCTACGGCATCGAAGCGGTTACCACGATGGGCGGGAAATACTGGGAAATGTGGCACTTTGGATGGGAAAACGGGCAATGGGTTTTCAAAGAAAATTACATGCCAAAAAAATATGCCATTGCAATCGTGCCGATTTCTGGCTTTCTCGTTTGTGCCGGGGCGGTCGCGTCTATGATTGAAGACGGCTACAAAATGCACA
>CBDTWQ010000308.1:0-3035 GCA_965364115.1 uncultured Gammaproteobacteria bacterium
ATACCTTGGCTTCATCGAAGCCTTATTCAGTTAATAACCCAGTTCGGGCTGAACCACATTATGCAGGTTTTTGCCCGCAAGATAACGTCGCATGTTTTCGAAAAACATCGCTAGAGTAATCGGCACGTAGTGGTCACCATCATCGGCCGACACATGTGGCGTGATGACCAAGTTGGGAGCAGCCCACAAAGTCGAATCCGCTGCCAACGGCTCTTCGTCAAAAACATCTAACACCGCACCACTCAAATGACCTAATTTCAGCAGCTCTTCAAGTGCAGCATAATCCATAGTCGCCCCGCGGCCGACGTTGATTATGCCCGCACCCGGCTTCATTGATAACAGGCGTTGACGATTAAAAAGACCGCGCGTTTCTGGAGTTTCTGGAAGCGATACAAAGACATAATCCATCCGCGGCAAGACCGCATCAAGCTGGTCCATCGCAACCATTTCATCTACCTCTGGATGCGCTCGGCCATGCCGACTGACCCCAATCAGCTGAACCGGCAGCTTGCTCAATTGACGCGCGGCACCACCGCCAATGCTGCCAACCCCAATCAGGCCGACGGTTTTTCCTGCGATCGGCGTGGAAAACAGCGAACTCCAATTGGTCTCACGTTGATTGCTTAGAATCCTGGGCATCTTATTGTGCAACATTAGCACCGCCATCAAAGCAAACTCACCCGCCTTATCCGTATGCGCGCCTTTGTTATTGGTCAGGGTTACCCCCGTTGGCAACCAATCCATCGGGCACAAATGTTCTATCCCCGCTCCGATGCAATGAATCCACTTCAACTTGGGTGCAATTTCGGCCAAGTTTTCGGTTGGCAAGTCCCAAGTTAGCAACACTTCGGTGTCGGCCATCGACTCGCACCAGTGTTCGGCATCCCAGTCGATAAACACCTCAAGCTTCTCGGCAATATCACTGAACGACTGCAGCGCCTGCAGATAACGTTCATGAGTAATCGTAAAAACGGGTTCACTTTCAACCGTTGACGGAAAGGTGTGCGCGCCAGCGTGATTGTTTTTAATATGAATTTTAAGCATGGTCAGAGAAATCCGCCTCAAACTGTTTAAGCGCGTCGATCACCACCTGATCTCGCGCCCCGCCCAATAATGATTCAGCGTCAAATTGAATCTGCATCACTCGCTCGCCAATGCCCAATAGTTGTTCAGAAGTAGCTTCGTCAATCGGCAACCGCAGCACCGTATCACCGCCATAAGTAGGAACCATGCTCGGCCAAAGTTTATCCGAATGACGCGGCTCAATTCCTTTGCCAAGATCGTTACAGTGTTTTCGCAATGCCTTGCGATATTGGATTATCCCTTTGTCACTCGGAACCAAATGCTCCATTTTTTGATCTGCAATTGGCCCCATACCCTCGACAGCTTCGGCATCCCCCGGGAAACGCTGGCGCTGTTGATAATTGCGGTTCATCAATTCACCTTGTTCAATTAGTTCAGGACCATCGGGCGTATTGTATTCATCCGGATCAGCACGATCGCCAAAAATTGCCCATGCAAAGGCGGTCGAATGCTCGTCGTCAATCGGCACCACCCAACGCGAGAATGCAGTGCGCCCATAGTAAATTGGCCGAGTGCCATCGGCTGAAAAAGCCGCGCCTGCCTGAGTATAGTTTGGCAACACCAGCTCATTAACCCGCACCCAGACATGGTCGCCCACTCGGCGTACATTAGCGCCCAGAAAACTCATTTCACGTTGATAAAACAGCAGCTCGCCAATTTCGCCCAGGCCCTCAGAAAACTGCGCGCGGCTCATTCGAGAGTGCAAAAAACTGGTGTGAATCGGGTCGAGGATCGCATCCAGCACTTGCAGCCAGCTACATTGATAGTCCGCACGATATGGCACTAAGGTTTGCCCTTCAATTTCGAGCGTGTCGTAAATTGGGAATTCGGGCAGTTGATCAATAGGCCCTAGATAGGCAAATATTAAGCCTCTGAACTCTTTGACTGGATAAGCCCCTAGCCGAGTTTGACGTTTGACTAGGTCTTCGATTTCGGTGGTTTGGCCGGGCACCTCCAAAATGCTGCCATCTAGATCAAACAGCCAACCGTGATAACAACAGCGAATGCCGCGAGGTTCACAGACGCCAAATTCGAGCGAAGCCCGCCGATGCGGGCACTGTTTATGCACCAAACCGTATCGGCCCGATTGGTCTTTGAATAAAACCAGGGACTCGCCCATCACTTTGATCAATTTGGGCAAGTCAGAAATTTCACTCGTCAGTGCAATCGGCTGCCAATAGCGACGTAAATACTCGCCACAAGCACTGCCCTTTTGGGTGCGAACCAGCAGCTCATCGCTATCGCCTCGCTGAGGCTCCGTATAGCCGCGATAATCAGCACCCTGTTTTGCTCGAGACTCGCTCATTCAATAAACCAATATTTAAGGTGACGCAATTTTGGCAGAAAACCAATTCAAGCAAAATGCCTGATTGAACAATTCGGTGTCGCTGTTGCTGTTGCTGTGATGCCATAGATTAGACCGATCGTCGATAGGTCGATGAATTTACTCAGCCTTTTTTGGCTGACGGAGTTGGTTGGTACTGGCCGGTTTTGGCCGCTACTGCGCAGCGAGACGGGGCAAAGACGCAGATACACCGAGCATCGCTGCGATGACTCAGCCTATTACGATTGTTTTTTCAATCGGTATGACTATGCCAGATGCCGTGCATTTGACACTTGATTAGCCTAGGGCGTGGTTTCCTTAGCAGTTGGCAAACATCCCGCGCTAACGACAAACCGCGGTTGTTCAGTTCAAAATAAACCCGAAGAAGCGGCCGGCGACTTGATCAAGAGCAATCGTTTCAGTTCAATTCTCTAAAGTGCTCTCCATTTCAGCCGATATTTATCTGACCAAAAATTAGCGGATAACGCACCTATGGAAAAATCCGATATCCTCGCAGAATTGAACCAGGTTACCGAACTGATCTCACTACCGGAGGTTTACTTAAAAGTTCAGCGTTTACTGGATGACGATTCGGCCGGTGCCAACGATTTCGCTCAGGTAATCGCAA
>CBDTWQ010000309.1:0-3032 GCA_965364115.1 uncultured Gammaproteobacteria bacterium
TTTGCATTATATATACTTATAACAAGAACTTAACGTAATTTATTATACTACGTTCCAACGCTACAGGCACACGACGAGGGTAACCGGTGTTTTTATCACAAAAAAAGCCGCCGCTTTTCGGGCTCGACATTAGCTCTACCTCGGTCAAACTGATCGAGTTGAGCAAGTCCGGCAGCAGCTACCGAATCGAAGGCATTGGCATCGAGCCACTGCCAGCCAACGCAGTCATTGACAATAACATCGCCCAAATCGAAGCCGTTAGCGAAAGTGTAAAGCGTGCTGTCGCCAAGTCAAAAGTTAAATTAAGGAATTGCGCTATAGCAGTATCCGGTTCAGCCGTGATAACCAAAAAAATCACGATGCCCGCGTCTCTTAGCGAAGATGATCTAGAGCAGCAAATCCAAATTGAAGCCGACCAATACATTCCATATCCCCTCGAAGAGGTCAACTTAGATTTTCAAGTCATGGGGACAACCGCTGATAACCCAGAAACGGTTGACGTGTTGTTAGCCGCTTGCCGCAGCGAGCATGTCGATGACCGTGTAGCCGTCGTTGAACTGGCTGGCTTAACCCCCAATATCGTTGACGTTGAAGCCTACACCGTGGAAACTGTATACGCCGCGATGTCTTCGCACATGCCGGGTCAAGGTGCCGGCACGACCGTCGCGATTGTCGATATCGGCGCCACCATGACCACGTTGAGTGTGATTCATGACCTGCAATTAATTTACACCCGAGAGCAAAATTTCGGTGGCAAACAATTGACCGAAGAAATCATGCGCCGATATGGCTTGTCCTACGAGGAGGCTGGCCTTGCAAAACGCCAAGGCGGGTTACCCGACAATTACGGCCCCGAGGTGCTCGACCCCTTCAGAGAGACCACGGCACAGCAAGTCAGTCGATTTTTACAATTCTTTTATTCAGCTGGCGGCCCGATTGGTGATATCGACCAGCTGATATTGGCGGGTGGAACCGCGGCCTTGCCTAACATTGCCGAACTAACTGAATCTCATATTGGCGTTCCAACCCAAATCGCAAACCCATTCTTGGAAATGTCGACCTCAGGACGGGTTAACAAATCTAGTCTTAAATCAGACGCACCCTCTTTTCTGGTGGCCGCAGGTTTGGCGATTCGAGGAGCTGAGTTCTCATGATCATGACCGAAATCAACCTTCTTCCTTGGCGCGAGGACCGCCGACAGGACCAAAAGAAAGAGTTTGGCAAAACGTCAGGCCTAATTGCGATTCTGGCTGCTGCAATTATTGCCCTGACGCATGTTCAATTCCAGGGCAAAATTGATTATCAAGTTTCACGCAATGATTACTTGAAACAAGAAATTGCCAAGGTCGACGAAGAGATTAAAGAAATAAGGGAGTTACAGAAAGTGCGTCGCAGCTTGGTCGAACGCATGGAAGTTATTCAAGATTTGCAAGCCAGTCGGCCTACGATCGTTCACTTGTTCACAGAAATAGTCTCAACGGTGCCCAACGGTGTTTACCTTGAGATTCTTGAACAAACCGGCAGCAGTCTTAAAATTGACGGGCAAGCCGAATCCAATGCACGTGTTTCGACCTATATGCGCAACCTCTCCGACTCAGAATGGCTTAAAGATCCAAACTTGACCGTGATTGAAATCGAAGACATCAAAGTTAATCGGATTAGCAACTTCACGCTCACTGTGCAGCAAACCTCGCCCGGTGCGTCAGATGATGATGAAGTTGAAGATAGCGGATTTAAAGAATGAATTGGGACGACATCCAGCATTACCTAGAACCTGAAAACATTGGCAACGCACCTGCTCCGGTCAGGCTCGGCGTAATGGTTACTATTTTTAGCCTCATCGTCGGCGCAGGACTTTGGTTCGACACCAAGAAACAGCTAGAGGTGCTTGAGCGAGTCGAGCAGCAGGAAATCAAGCTGAAGGCGGACTTTGAAGTTAAGGCCCATCAGGCTGCCAAGCTAGACCTCTACCGAGAGCAGTTGGCAGAGATGGAAGCCACTTTTGGTGCGCTAGTGCGACAATTACCCGAAACCACCGAGGTTGAATCTCTGCTAGTAGATGTTTCGCAAACCGGCCTTGCGGCAGGCTTGGAGATAAAAAAATTCAAACCCAGCGCTGAAGAGAAGAAAGGGTTCTACGCCGAACTGCCAATCGCACTCGAAATTTCAGGCTCCTTTCATCAGCTAGCCACTTTCATCAGCGGGATTGCCGCTTTGCCTCGAATCGTCACTATTCGCGGGATGAGACTAGCACCGCGTGATAAAGAAGAGACGCTAAACGGCAAGCTTAATATGACCGCCACTGCGACAACCTATCGCTATCTGCAAGAGGATGAGCAATGACGGTAGGCATCAAACAACAGCGGATTCCGCTCGTCATGGTTTTGCTTACCCTGCTCGCCGGCTGCGGCGAGAGTGTCAGTGATCTGCGCTCTTATGTATCCAACACTCGAGCTGCACCGCCAGGTCGAATCGAGCCGATTCCCGAGTTTCAACCCTACGAAAGTTTTGAATATACCTCACATGACTTGCGAGATCCGTTCAAACTGGTCGATTTCAGACGTCCCGACGAATTACCCACCCCTGGAAACACCATTGGCAATGGGTTGCAACCAGATTTTGACCGACCTAGAGAACCTTTGGAAAATTTTCCACTTGATACACTCCGATTGAAAGGAACCATTGATGATAAAGACGGCGTCAAGTGGGGCCTAATATTTGCGCCCGACAACACCATACACCGTATCATTGAAGGCAATCATATGGGGCAAAATTATGGTCGCATAATTTCATTGACCGACCAAATTGTCGAATTGACAGAGATCATTCCGGACGGACTCGGGAACTACATCGAACGCGCGTCAGCAATCGCGCTGGTAGAGTAACCTGAGGTTATAGCAATGCATCGCACCAACAATTCAAACTTCGATAACCAACTGCTGAAGACGGTGATGGCCGTATTATGCGTTGTGATATTTAGCGAAGCGAACGCAAGAGCATTGATCGGCCTAGACTACTCAAGGATGAGTGGC
>CBDTWQ010000310.1:0-3020 GCA_965364115.1 uncultured Gammaproteobacteria bacterium
CTGAGGCGCTCGCCGATGCGTTGATAAAACGTGGTCATAGTGATCCTGACGCTAGCCTAGAAGATCGCTCGGTTGGCATCATTACGCAAACTAGCGGCTTGTCGATAATTCAAGTGGTGAGAGAAGAGGGCGGTCATCCGAAAAAATCAAAGAAATCAAAGAAGTCGAAGAAATCAAAGAAATCAAAGAAATCGAAGAAATCAGACCACGATCATGGTCATGGACACAGCCATCAAAAAATGACGTTGATCGGTGGTGCCGATCATCGACGCGATGGCACCGTTGCCGGGAAGTAATTAAGTTGGGAATATGCAGTAACCTTAATTCAGCTTGCTGAAATAGGGTTGCTGCCCCAAGTTAAAAGGTCTAAGAGTCTTTGTTTCTGGCAATATAGGCGAGTTGGATGGGCTAGAGAAGAGGGCAGTTAACCGTTTGAAATCAGAGCGTTAAAGTAACCGTTCGTGACAAATTTGATAGCGCCCTCGCGCTGATTTTATAATATGACCATTTTTAGTTAATTGCTTTAATTTGCGATAGACCGTTTCCGGTGCAAGCCCAATTAAGGCGGCAAAGGTCGTAATTTCTTCAACCAATAACCCGTCGCTTAGTGCTGATAGAATCCTCTCATCAGCGGCACGAATTGATAGCAGTTCGACTCGACGTCTGCTTTCTTGAATCTGAGTCGCAAACCGAAATGCGATGGTTCGCGCGAATTCAGCATCGCTATTCAGCAAACTCATTACAGCGGTTCGCCGACATTCAATCACCCGTGATTCGCAATTGGCAGTCGCCATACAATGGTATCTGTCAGAAAATAACGATGCTTCCGCGAAAGTCTCTCCGGAACGCGCTCGGTGAATCATTACGCTGTGACCACTGTTTGTCGTTCGGCTGAGATCAATGGTGCCAGATATCAAATAGTAGATTCCAGCACTCGTACTATCTTGAAGGAATAAGGTCTCTCCCTGAACTAATGTTCGGGGCACTCTATCGTTTTCATCGAGTTTGTGGAGTGGCGAAGGTAATTCAACAATGGACATGATTCAAATCATATCCTGATATCGTCGGAGACGGCATACTTGATTACCTAATCACTTGGAGAGTTTTATGTCACAACGGTTGATAACCTTAGGCGGTGTCGTGTTAGCGCTTGTGTCATTGTCACTCCTTGCGGCCGAGATGCACAGTGGTCATAACCCTGGGATGAAACATGAAGGGATGGCCGATATAGGCGCACAACCTAGGGAAGGTGGGCAGGCAACATTTTCTGCACTGATAGAAATTGTAGGATTACTCGAACAAGATCTTACAACCGATTGGAGCCAAGTCGATCTCGACGGCTTGCGTTCCCATTTGCTGGACATGAATCACCTGATTCTCGACACAACTGCAACGAAACAGATCATTGGAGGCAAGCAAATACGTTTTGATGTTCGGGGCACAGCCGAATCTATTCCATCAATTCATCGGATGGTGGTTGCGCATTCACGGTTTATAGAGCGGTCTCGGGGATGGACAATTAAACCTGCGCTCAACCTTGATGGCGCAAAACTCACGGTTACTGTTGAGAACGCCGACACGCTAGTTCGTCTTAACGCGCTTGGTTTCTACGGGTTTATGTCGCTCGACTCGCATCATCAAGCCCATCATTTTCAAATCGCAATGGGGAATTCACATTGAACTTGCCACTAATACTGCGAGAACACCGCTTTTTCACCCGATTCAGTGAATGATAGGACCGCATAGTCTTTTGGCGTTCGACTGGCCATGCCTGGTGACATCATTGGCATACCGGGTGCGCTGAGTCCTTTTATATGCGAAGGTCGGTTAGCTAGTAATCGTTTGATATCGTCGGCTGGAACATGTCCTTCGATAATGTAGCCATCGACAATGGCGGTATGACAAGACTTTAGCGTCGGATCGAGCAGGCCAAGCTTAATTTTTATCGCATCCATATCGTCGTGTTCAATCGCGGTCACTTTGAATTCCTCTTCTTCAAGATAGGAAACCCAACTCGCGCAACAACCACAGGTCGGGCTTTTGTAGACCGTGATTTCCATTCCATTTGGATTAGCGGTTGCAGCCGTTGGCGCAACTGTGTCGACGATTTCTCCTGACGAGGCCACTTGCTCTGAATTGCACGCAGATACTGCCATCGATAAAAACACGATCGGTAGAATAACTTTGATTACAACTTTCATATGGGTTCCTATTTGCACTAATTACATGACGCTCTATTACTATAGTTTATCGACGATTGATGATTTCTTTTTGTTAGTTAGTTTCATTGTTCGCCGTTAGGTTGACTTCTTCTTGCCACGAAAGCTGTTCTGCTGGCCATGTGCTTTTGATAAAAGAGAGCACGGCAATGATTTCCTCGTCGCTCAGTATATCCTTGTAGATCGGCATCATAGTCTTATAACTGTCGTCACCAATCATCTCAGCTAGGCCATGTTTGGTGATCCCGAACAATTGACCATCTGAGTGATGCCAAGTGTGCCCATTGGCATCATGCGGTGGCGCCGGCAAAAGCCCACTGGCATCACGTGTGCGCCAATCTGGTTGACCTTCTAGGTTAGCCCCATGACATGAAGCGCAGTGTACTTGATATACTTGTTCACCCGCCTGAACAACGACCTGATCATCAGCCTTGATCATGATCGTAGTGTCGTTATTGCCGAATAAAAATAAACCACCAACACCTAAGAATGCCAGTAGAAAAATACTATTGCGCTTAACTTTGCTGCTGATGGTGAAGTATTGCATCGAAGTGGGACAGTATACCTATTAGCCGCTAGAGTAGCGCAAGTGGGACAGTATACCTATTAAGGTGAAAACGCCTTAATAGGTATACTGTCCCAAGTTGTGCGAGGTGCCGCGCTGAGTGCATGGTGGGTTGTAATATATTACACCAACTTTACATAATATACATTATGCGCAGTTGTGTAGATAACTAAAAATGTAAAAGTTGCAGAATAAGACTTTAAAACTGTCCTAAGATCCTTATTTAGCGTTATAGT
>CBDTWQ010000311.1:0-3019 GCA_965364115.1 uncultured Gammaproteobacteria bacterium
AATCTAATGGGCGATTTCCTGCGCGACGTTTTCAACCCAAAACTCTACAAAGACTAACTTATCTTGTTAGGGGTTGTGGCTTGAAAAAATATCGCGCGAGATCAATTTCATCAGGGCGTTTTGCTTTTGATGACCCTTAAAGGAGGGTTAAAGCCCTTTGTGTTTCTCTTTATATTTTTGAGGATAGAACTAAATCGGTAGTTCGAGGGTGAAGCGGGCACCACCAATAACTGAGTGATTGTCGGCCTTGATAGTGCCTTGATGTAGTTTCATCACGCGCTCGCAAATAGCCAACCCCAGCCCAAATTGGTTTTTATGATCGCTGCCACCTTTGACAAAAGGCAGGAATAGTCTTTTTTCTAGATCACCGTCAATGCCGTCGCCATCATCTTCAATAGCTATCGTTAGCGTTTGGTTTTGGCACGCTGTGCTGATGCGTATTTGGCTATGCGAAAATTTGACCGCATTGCCAAGAAGATTACGGATTAGTTTTTGAAACAGCGCCGTATCTATCGAAACGATCAATGCAACCTCAACCTGATGAAAGTAGTCGATGGTGTAACTGGTAGTTTCGAATTCTGCGATGGCTTGATGAATGAATACATGCAGATCGACAGCTTCTAGATTGAGTTCGCGGGTTTGTCCGAGACGGGCGTAATCGAGCAGTTCACTGGACAGGTTTTCTATCTGTGATAAGTCCTTGCTGATTTTCTCGATTGCCTCGGTCTGATTTTCAGAGACCGGCTCTTGATTAACTTTCTCCAAGCCAAATTCGATTCGAGCCAATGGCGTTCGTAAGTCGTGCGATACCGCCTGGCTGAATAGTTGGTTGTCATTGCTGAGTTCTTGTAAGCGCTCAGCCATCCGATTGTAGTCGCTAAATAATTCGCTTAAAAACTGAGTGTTGTTGGGTAAACGGGCATCGAGCTCACCACTGCCAAGACGTTTGGCAAGTTTGGAAAGCTGTTGCACGTCACGAATCAACGGTCTCACCCAAAGCACTAATACCAAGGCGATGCCGAGATAAAAAGTTAACGTCAGAATATACTCGGCTAAACTGCGATTCACATCAACACTCGTGCCGGGTAGAGGTCCGAAGCTGAGAATGAGATCTTTCGACATGACCCGTTGGTGCAGACTAATGCCGCTTTGAGAATCTAGGATGATCAGTTTTCCTTGAGACAGTTCAGCGGCCAGCGATTCTGGCAATACGAAGGTTTCAATCGGGTCGAGTTCAAATAAATCAGGCAAACCCATTTTAGGTTTAACTAATTCTGCACTCCCGGACGGTATCGAAAGATTGATGCTATTCAAAACTGATTCGAAGACTATCCTGAAGCTCTCGTTTTCCTCTGTCTCTGGGTTGAAATGGCGTGAATAAACTTGGTCTATCACTGAACCAAAACCAAACAGGGTGATAAATACCAGCAGATAGAGTGAGGTTACAGGCCATTTCATAAGAACAACTCGCTTCGTAAAACGAAATCAGGCCCAGGCATTTTTAACGAAAAGATAGCCTTTGCCCCAAATCGTTTTAATTTTTTGCGGTGGGTTAGTATGGTCGCCAAGTTTCTTGCGTAATCGTGATATTCGCACGTCAATTGTGCGGTCAAAACCATCATAATCAAAGCCGCGGATCTCGCGCACCAGATCTTCGCGTTTGACCTCTTTACCCGCATGACGGGCCAACGCCCAGAGCAACTCAAATTCCCCTGAGGATAAGGTGATCAAGTCGCCAGCGAGGGTCACCGATTGTGCGTCTAGGTCGATTCGCAACAGATCAAATTCAAGGCAATTTGAATTCGTTTGTGGCAGCGGCGCATGCGACCTGAGTTGTGCTTTTATTCGCGCTAGCAGCACGCGGGGTGTGACCGGTTTGGTGATGTAATCATTGGCACCAATTTCAAGCCCCATGACTTCATCAAAGGCCTCATCATTCGCGGTCACCATTAAAATCGGATATGGGAAAAATTCACGCAACTGCTTGCAGACTTCGAACCCACTAATTCCGGGAAGATTTATATCGAGTAAAATCAGGTCAAAAGACTGCTGTCGAAGCCGCTCTAGAGCGGCTTCTCCAGTATCAATAATCTCACTTTGAAAACCATTCTTGCGCAAATAATCGGCCATCCAATCAGCTAATTCTCGGTCATCTTCGACAATCATAATACGATGGTCTTTACCCATTAGAACACTCGCCATGAGGTAGATCGGCTGCGCGAACGGTAGACCCATTTTACTTCAATTTGACTCACCGCAATCGTCGTGCCGCTGCCTTCGTCACGCAAGCTAAGCTGGGTCGACTGTGCTTCTGAAAATTCGAAATGATGCATTCCCATGCGACTATCCTGCCAGCACTTCAAAGGTTTTAATCGATTCTCCAAATAAAGGCAGTAGTGACCAAGCCCCGGGGCTTGCCATTTTATGCCGAGATCTAAATAGCACCGGTTACCTTGCTTTAAGGTCACGCATTGGTTTGGAGTCAGCTGCAAACTCTCACTCTCACTCGCGGTGGCAAATGAAAAACAACTGACGATGAACAATCCGAAAGCCAATGTTAGACACCTATTGAGCTTTCCGACTAAGTTTGACCTGACAAATTGCAATATGGCTAATTGCGACATGATTAAAAGTGGTAAACAGCAGCAGCTGATATATGGGTGATAGCATTTTTATCAGTGGTGAAAGGGCTGTTAGTCACTTCATCATCGTAAATCGTGTGGTTGAGCCGAGTATTGAAAACCCATTTCTCACTAATGGGATAATCAGCGGCTAGCGAGAAATTTGCCAATGTGGAATCACCTGCACTGTAGACCGGAATCGAACCACCACCGGATTCAGAGCTGGAAACGTCAAAGTAATAGCCAGCAACCTCATCGGACACATAAAGCAATGCTGCGCCTGCGGTTAAAATCCAGTTCTTCGCTTGCCATTCCTGTTTGAACGAACCATTCGCTATGTAGCCATCATGGGTGCCCGAGACATCGCGAGTCAGCTCTACCCGCAATCGATTGTCATC
>CBDTWQ010000312.1:0-3016 GCA_965364115.1 uncultured Gammaproteobacteria bacterium
CGGTGACTGGCTTATCGGTGACTGGCTTATCGGTGACTGGCTTATCGGTGACTGGCTTATCGGTGACTGGTTTATCGGAAACTGCTTTATCGATAACTGTTTTATCGGTATCTGTTTTATCGGTAACTGCTTTATCGATAACTGTTTTATCGGTATCTGCTCTATCAGTAACTGCTTTATTGGTATCCGTTTTATCTGTAGTGTCTGTCGCATAAGACGGGTCAGACTTTGACTGTTCGTTGATGATGGTGGTGGTTGAATCAGAATCTATGGCGGAGTTAGCGGCTGTGTTGTCCGCGGGGTCAAGTGAAAATCCCTCTGAGCCTGGGTAGTTTAGACGTGTTTTTTCAAGCTGTTTACTGTCACCGTAGGCTTGCGTGCTACTCTCCAGATGTTGGCAAAACTCGATATGGTTTTGAGTTAGCTTATTGAGCAACTTCGACGATTTCTCAAAGTGATGATTGATGTTGGACTTGTAGTTGGAGAACTCCAGACGGGTTGAATTGAGCTCTTTTTTCTGTTGATAAGGATCTTTTCCATTTCTCGTTAGTAGCCAGAAAAAAAGCACGCCGATGAGTATGCCGAAAATTAATGCGATCAAACCAAACTGCCAGTTGGAAGTTATAATATCCAGTATATTCAAGTAGTCTCGCCTCCGATAACAACGTTATTAACAAACAATTGTAGTTGAACCTTTGACGATTCCCATTCGAAGTATCAATTGATCGTTCTTTAACTTTTTTAGCACAGGTTTTCATTTTGGCTTCCAACGAGGGTAGTAGGCGGTTTTTCGGTACTTGGTAAAAAGGGTGTTAGTTGGTGATGGGATTTTTCGAGTGAGATGTGATCGCGAAAAAATGGCTTGAAAAGAAGATCTGACAACCCAAGATCAAATGCTTAAAGGCCTCGATCGGTTGATTCTTGCCAAGGTTGTGCCTTCGATCTAAGCACTCACCTGAAAAGGGTAGCGTCCCCATATAGCGCCCTTAGAGTGGTATTTAGCTAAAGGTGCTAGGTCGAACTAGTGCCGGAGTCAATTGGAATCCTCGATTAGGCTGTTTTTCTGGATCATAACCATCGCTATCAAATAAAACACCGCGAGGATAATAAAAATGCAATCCATGATAATTGCTATTCCAGCCGTGCCCATAAATTCTTGCCCATGCAGCAACATGAGTGACACAAAGACAACTTTGCTAAATGCCACTATAGAGGTGGAGAATATACGATCTTTTTCACTATAGGCCCCGTAAATGAGCGCGGCGCCCATCAGGCCAACCAACGCTGACCAACTGCGGACAACAATCGTTTCAAGTGTGCCATTAAACGAGGCGCCGAACACTGATTCCAGTGCAGCCTGTGGCGCGATTAGGCCATAAAACATGGTGAAGGTAAGCGCGCCAAAAACAAGCATTATCCATTTGAAGTTTTTAATGATGAAATTCATGGTTTTCTTCTTCAGTTGATATGAGGTTAGGCGTTAGCACTCGTTCATGGGTGCCGATAGCTCAGTAAGCGACAGTGAAACGGGTCTGGTGGTGTCTGGGTTGCTCGGCCTCGTCGAGAAGCGCGACAGCAGCGTCCTCCATCGAGATCTTCGAGATTCCTTCGGCATCAACCAGCAGTTCGTCGGTACCTAAGCGGTAGCTGCCGGTGCGTTCCCCCGGCGAAAACTCTGCAGCCGGGCTGAGATACACCCAGTCCACTCGGGTTTCTGCAAGACAGACCTCGAATTGCTCAGCACTTGCCTTGCCGATATGTCGTGCAGAAATGGGTAGGTAATTCGAGTCTTCAAGGACCGTCTTACCGGCGGATCCGGGCACCGTTAGCGTCGCGGCCCCACCGACAATCAGCAGTCGCGCGCTGGTTTGCGCGAGTCCATCCAACAGCGATCGAGTTGTCGAACTAATATCGCTTTCGTGACCGGATGCTGGTCGGATAGCCGAAATGACAACGTCCTGACCTGCACTGATTTTGCTTATATCGGCGACATTACTTGCATCGCCGGTCAGAGTTTTAATGTCGGTAGGCAGATTGTTAGTAACACTTGCGTTTCGAACAACAGCAGTGACCTCATGGCCACGCGACTGCGCCTCAGCGACTATTCGACTTCCGGCATTGCCTGTTGCGCCTAATACTGTGATTTTCATAATGATTAACTCCTTAATTGTTGGTTAAAAAAACGTCTAAATTATTGTGCCTGAACGAGTTGGACAGGCTTTCGGTTGCTAGCATCTCGGCGTAACAGCAGCACAATGGCGAGCACAACCATCAGGCTGCCGGGAAGCCAGTGCCAGCCGATGCGTTGCGGCTGGTTCATGAGTAACAGCAGCATCGACACAAATGGCACCAGATAGCTATATCCCGTCACGACGGCAGGCGTTAACACGGCGGTGGCCAACTGTGTAAGCCAAAACGTCACGCCACTGGAAAACACACCCAGGTAGAGCAGCAGCAATCCATCGGATAAGGTTAGAGGACTTAGCTGCTGAGTGTCCTCCAAGATAAGCCCTGCCAAGGCAACCAGCAGGCTGCCGATGAGCAGGCTCCAGAAGGTGCGCAGCTCAGCCGATGGTGATAGCCAACCGTTATTCAGGCCCCATTTACTTAACACGGGATAGAGTGCCGATGCCAGGCAGCCGACGAAGAACACGGCCTCGGACAGGCCGAATTGCAGCGCAGCAGCCTGTCCACCGGACTCGGCCCAGGCCAGCCCAAGCGCACCAACGGCACCCAGAACTAGAATCCCTAATAATTGACTGGCGCGTCCTTCGACACCGAATGCGCGGCCAAGGAAAAATGCCAGTAAGGGTACGCTGACATAGATTGTGGCCATTGATAATGCGGTGGTTCGATGTGCTGCCCAGAACATCGTGCCAAAGAATCCAGCAAGACTGAGGCCCATCAACACGTAGAGCACAAGACCCGGCAAACTGGGCCATCGACCCGATTTGTGCCACACCATCGGCAGCATTGCCAACGCGGCAATGACGAAACGAATCGCAGTCAATAATAG
>CBDTWQ010000313.1:0-3011 GCA_965364115.1 uncultured Gammaproteobacteria bacterium
ATGCCTTTCGCGGCAAATCGCCGAAAATCAACCGTGTGGCCGCCGCGGGCACCGCTAACCGCGATCGTCTGATGTTCCTTATCAGGGTCTTGTGCGGCTAAGTCCCATTTACCGAGCACCCCAAGCCACCAGACGAAGTCGCGCCCGCGATAGCGCCGAGGAGGTCGGTCGTGTGGACCAATTGAGAGGTGAACACCCTTGCCACTGAGCAGCAGCTCTTCCGCGATTTGCGCGCCTGACGAGCCTGCGCCCACCACTAGGACATTGCCTTTGGGTAGTTGTTCGGGGTTGCGATATTCGCTGGAGTGGATTTGTTTATAACCAGAATTTTGCGGAATTAAATTCGGCAGCATCGGATTTTGAAATGGACCGGTTGCCACTACTAGATGGTTGGCCTCAATCCTGCCCTCGGAGGTTTCGATGCTAAACCCAGGCTTCGAGCGGCATCGCAGAACCTCAAGGACCTCAACGCCCGAACGAATAGGGGCGTTAATCTTTGCCGCGTATTTAACAAAGTATTCCGCGACGCTTTGCTTGCTGGCAAATGCGTCCGGATCTAAGTGGTTGAATGCCATGTTGGGGAAGCGATCGTGCCAGGCAGGGCCATTGGCGACGAGTGAATCCCAGCGTTGCGTTCGCCATCGCTCGGCAATACGGTGTCTTTCTAGCACTAGATGTGCGATCCCAGCATTGCTCAAGTGTTCGCTCATGGCGATCCCAGCTTGGCCACCGCCGACCACCAGGGTGTCTATTTTTTCGACCGTCATGTTGAATCTCGTCAGTTGTTAGCTTTCCTGGCTTTTTAGGTTAGAACCTTTGTTGCTGAGTGGCGAGTTCGATTGATGCGCTATCTTTGCAACTCTGCCTTGGCGTAGTCAGTATAAATTTAAGATGGTCATTTTTCAAAACATCGAATCACGGCTGTTTGATTTGAGTTTAATCAGTTTTTTGCTCAATTCAATCCTTTGCCTTTTGGCACAGATATTACACAATCAAGGTTGTATTTATGGCATGGAATTTCAAATGAATCGAGTCGAGAAAGGTCAACGGTTGGTCGTCAACATCAATCAAGCAGAGTTCATGCCGTTCGCCGAAGATGGTGGTGATTCTGAAGGCTCGGTGCTGCAGCTTGATGCGGAAAATTTGCCCGGCGTTGGTTTTCATATTTATCAAATGCCGCCAGGTTGTCGCACAACGGCGCATCAGCATACCTGCGACGAGCACTTTTTTATCATCAGTGGTGATTTAACCGACAACGATGGAACGGTTTATCAGCCGGGTGATCTAGTGTTGATGAAGAAAGGGACTCAGCACCACAGCTACAGTGCAAAGGGCTGCACTTTAGTGGTCTACATCGAAACTGCGGAAGACAATCTGTAACTTGATCAACGTTAGGCTGATTCAACTTTTAACTTTCAAGCGGCACAAATTGGCATACAAGCGATTGTCATAATAACGATTGCGATGTTTTAAGATTCGAGTCAAATTGCGCCAATCGTTTAACGACCCTCGAAACCTTGCAGAACATTCACCGCGTTAATTCCGATTTCCTCGACTGCGTAGCCACCTTCCATTACGAACAGGGTCGGTAAGCCAAGATTGCCAATGGTTGCGCCATAGCGTTTGAAGTCGTCGCTGGTTAGCTTGAAGAATGAGATCGGATCGTCCTCAAATGTGTCAACGCCTAACGAAACAACCAACGCATCCGGGGCATAAGCCTTAATTTTCTCACAGGCGTTGGCTAAAGCTTCGGCCCAACTGCGATAGTTGGTGCCGGGCATCATAGGAAAGTTATGGTTAAAGTTTTCACCGCGTCCAACGCCGGTTTCATCGGCATAGCCCAGAAAATGCGGGAAAGCCTCTCTCGGATCGCCATGTAGTGATAAAAATAGAACGTCGTTACGGTCATAAAAGATCGACTGTGAACCGTTGCCGTGATGAAAATCGACATCCAGTAAGGCAACCCGCGATGCGCCCTGATCGAGAAATGCTTGCGCCGTGACGGCGGCATTATTGATGAAGCAGTAGCCTCCAAACTGGTCTTTGGCGGCATGATGCCCGGGCGGGCGGCATAGCGCGAACGCGGCGTCAGCGCCATCGCGCAGTGCGTCCTGCGCGGTCAATGCCACCTCGGCGCTGGCGCGAGCTGCCTCCCAGGTGCCATTAGAAATCGATGTTTCAGCCGCCAACGCGTAGTAACCAAGTTTGCCTTCAATATGCCGGGGCAAGCGTTCCTGCATGCTGCGCGAAGGCCATACCGTCGCGATGGCTTCACCTTTGTATCCTTCTGCAGACCACTCACTCCAGCAGCTTTCAAGAAAGTTTAGAAAGTCACGGTCATGAACTCGCGCGATCACGTCGATCTCAAACGAACTAGGAGCAATCACCGAGCCGAGATTAACTTCTTGCACTCGCTGCAAAATATGTTCTGCCCGCACTGGGCATTCAAAAGGGGGCACAAGTTCACCCCCATAAAGCTCGGTTTTTGAGTTTCGCAGGGCGTGCTTTTCGCTATACACGGTTAACATGTCGGGCTCCTGTTAGGCGAGTCACAACCTTTCTACCCTTGGTTATCGACTCTAGAATTTTGAACCAAAGGTTTGCGTTGGCAATAGATTGCAGTCCAGATAATATGTGATCAGATCTCTTTGGTGAAGTGGCAAAATGAAGTCAGCAAAACGAATTGCCTTTGATTGGCAAGACCCGATGTTTCTCGACCAGCAGTTGCAAGCGGACGAACGGATGATTCGCGATGCAGCGCGTGATTATTGTCAAGAGAAGCTGATGCCACGCATACGCCAAGCCAATCGGCAAGAGATTTTTGATCGAGAAATCATGAACGAGTTTGGCGAGTTGGGTCTGCTCGGCGCAACCCTGCCTGAAAAATATGGCTGTGCTGGGGTTAACTACGTCTCCTACGGCTTAGTCGCGCGCGAGGTCGAACGGGTTGATAGCGGTTATCGTTCCGCGATGAGCGTGCAGTCGTCTTTAGTGATGTATCCGATATTTGC
>CBDTWQ010000314.1:0-3009 GCA_965364115.1 uncultured Gammaproteobacteria bacterium
TGTAGCAATCGAGATATTCTCGACCGTCGATATCCCAGAGCTTTAAACCTTCACCTCGCACCAGATGTAAGGGCTGCTGATAAAAGTTTTGATAGGTCGGCGCAAGCACCCGGCGACGTCGCTGTGCGAGTTCATCCATAGTGACTGCTCGAGCCACAATTAGATTGATCGCTGCAATGTTTAGCCGCAACCCTTTGAGCTGTGCTGCTAATGATCACAGCGTTAAGAAAGCGTTGTTCTTTCGTCATTGCCGTTGGGCGCCTTTGGTTGCCAGTCTTGGCTCGAGATTATAAGATCAATTGATTCGAGAATCTTCGTCATATTGTAGGTCGGCTGATCTGCGATTTAAAAGAGACGTCGGTCTAGCCTCGCCTTCAAATAACAGGAGATTGTATGAAAATCATAATCGTTGGCGCCAGCGGCGCAGTCGGTAACACCGCAGTGCAGGCGCTCAAAGCGCGTCACGAAGTGGTTCAAGTGGGTCGTAATAGCGGTGATCTGCAGGTCGATCTCGAAGACGTCGACAGCATTCGCTCGATGTACCAGCAAGTTGGCAAGGTCGATGCGGTGATCAGTGCGGTTGGTCATGGTCATTTTGGAGCGGTTGATGCGATGACCACCGAGCAGTTTATGAAAGGGATCAACCACAAGCTTCTGCCGCAGGTTAACCTGGTGCTGCAAGGGTTTGACTATGTTAACGATGGAGGTTCTTTTACTTTGACTAGCGGTGTGCTCAATCGTGATCCGATTCGAGGTGGCGCTTGCGCGGCAGCGGCCAATGGTGCGTTGGATGGGTTCGTGCGGGGCGCGTCGGTTGATATGCCGCGAGGCATTCGAATTAATTGTGTCAGCCCCGAAGTTTTGCAAGTGTCGCGAGAGAAGTACGACGGCTTCTTTCCAGGCCACCATCATGTTTCCAATGAAGCGGTTGGTCTGGCTTATAGCAAGGCGGTCGAGGGCTGTCAAAGCGGACAAATTCTAATAGTTGAATAGGTCGCGAGCGTCAGCTTAACCTTGGTTAAGGGGTGATTTTGCGAACCCCGAGGTTGGTCGATGGCGTTAAATTCGGCGCAAAACCAACGCGTCAACCGCCATCGATTCCCGGCTGTTGACGATCACTGGGTTAATGTCAATCTCTGATATTTGATCGCGCAGTTCAAGCGAAAGCTGCGACAACTTGACGATGATTTCTGCGAGTGAATCCACATTCACCGCGGGCTTTCCACGCACGCCAGATAGCAGTGGATAGATTTTCAATGAGGTCAGCATGTTTTTGGCCTCTTCGATGTCTACCGGGCTGAGCGAGATCGCGCGGTCGTTGAGGGTTTCAATCAACTCTCCGCCAGCTGCGACCATGATCATCGGGCCGAATTGAGGATCATTGACGACGCCGAGCGCGATCTCTACGCCATTCTCGACCATCTGAGATATCAGCACGGATGGCCCGATACGATCTCTCAAATCTTGAAATCGAAGCTCTAGCTCCGCTTCATTTTTGACGTTGATAAACACACCAGCGATATCGGTTTTATGGTTGATCCCCGATTCGGCAGTTTTAATCGCCAGTGGGAAGCCAATTTGATTGGCTGCTGTCAGCAGATCCGTCTCGTTATTGACAAGCAGGTTTTCGCAAACTGGAATTGAAAAGGCTCGGACTAACCTCAGCGCATCATGCTCGCTAAGTGCGTCTAAAGGATATTGGTTGAGATAATCTCGCCAATGCTTGATGACTGATTTTTCAAAGTTGTGACCCATATCAACTTCGATTTTTCGAGTCTTGTTTTGGTGGTAGTGAAAGATTCGTTTGAATGCGAGCAGTCCTTGTCGTGCGCTGTTGATCATTGGAATGCCCGCGTGATAGCAGCGCCGGCATAGATCACGATTGCTTAGATCGGAATAGCAGTTGATCAGTGCTAGTGGTTTCTGCGTTTGCTGGCTGACCGCCGCGACGGCTCGAAAGATCGCTTCGGAAAGATAGTAACCATCGCGAAAATTGGCGATGAAAGCACCGCCAGCGACGTTTTCGTCTTGCATAAGCAATAGCAGACATTGTTGAAATCGTGCTTCGAACTGATTCGGTGAGCCCCAAGCATCTAGCGGGTTTTCAGGCTTAAGGCCTGGATCTAGATGCGGGATTAGGGCCTCGCTTGTGCTAGCACTTAATGGTGCGAAAGTAAGTCCTAGCTCCGTCGCGAGATCAGAAATCAATTCTCTAAACCCACCTGATTCAAACATCGCAGCGAATTGGCCATTGCTCGAAACTCGCTCCGATTGCAACAACATCAAGACTGCTGCCATCTCATCAAAGTCATCAACCTCAATGACATTGAAACGCTTGAAAAGTGCCTCGAAAGCCGCATTGTCACCGGCAATTGCGCCGGTGTGCGATAGCGCCATAGCTTTCGCCATCGGAGATTTGCCGACTTTGAGTGCGACCACTGGAATGTCCTTAAAACGCGCTTCTTGCAGTGCGCCCACAAAGCCCTGTGGATCTCGGACAGTTTCCAGAAACAGCGCAATTACTTTGGTTTCAGGCTGTTGTAAACTCCAATCCATATAGTCGGCGACGGTGGTAGTGATTTCGTTTCCGCAGGAAACACAGAGGTTAAAGCCGAGCTGATAACCACTTTGCGTCAGCGTAGTGAATGCCGACCCTGACTGAGCGATATAGCTGATGCCGCCAGTTTCGATTTCTTCGGCGGCGGGAAAAATGCCAGTAAAGAGGGAATTGGAAAGGTTATAAAAACCCATTCCGTTGGCACCACATATCACTATTCCCGCTTCACTCGCTCGCCGCTTTAAGCGCTGTTGAAGGGTTGGTGATGGATCTTCATCTAGTTGATCTTCATTTAGCACCGCACTTGAATAAATGGTCGCGGCTTTAGCGCCATGCGCAATCACCGCATCAAGCGCGGCTTCGAGGTGTTCGTTGGCCAGTGCAATCACCACCTGTTCAACTTTGACCGGCAGTTCTTCGAGATTGGCAAAGCAGGCTAGTCCAAGCACTTC
>CBDTWQ010000315.1:0-3009 GCA_965364115.1 uncultured Gammaproteobacteria bacterium
CAGATCATTCGCGCCGTCACCAATCGCGCAGCAGTTCGCAAGTTCAATGCCCAACTCATTCGCTCGTCGTGTTAACAGATCCCGTTTAAACCAAGCATCAACAATCGGTTGCTTGATGCCCCCGGTTATCACACCTTGATCTAGCTCAAGCTGGTTGCAATAGACTTCATCGAAGCCTAGCTGTCGCGCTATCGGTTCGGCGACTTGACTGAATCCACCACTCACCAATATGCAATGCATCTTCGCCGCCTTCGCCGCAGACAACAAAGCGGATGCGCCCGGGTCGAGCTGAGTTCTTTGCAGAACTTGATCGAAGACCGCCACATCGTGGCCCGCCAGCATGCCGACGCGTTGGTCGAGCGCTTGCTTAAAGTCGAGTTCACCTTGCATCGCTTTGGCGGTAATCGCCGAAACTTCAGCGCCCTTACCTAAGATCGTCGCGACTTCATCTAAGGTCTCAGACGCAACAATTGTCATATCCATGTCGCAAATCAACAGACTTCGCGGCGGGCAGTCCATCGGCTCAATCCAGACATCGATCGGCGCAAACTTTTGCCGAACCGAAGCTAACAGTTCGGCGGCAATTTTCGCATCGCATTCGACCATCCCTTGCCAGGCGGTGTCGTTACCTTGCTGCTGGACCAAGGGCTTAGGATTGAACGGCTGAAACTCTGCTAGCGCCAGCCGCAAGCTGGCGCCATTCCCACAGAGTGTAAGCCGATAATCCGAGGCCGTTGGCTCAGCCAACAACCAATCAGGTTCAGCCGTCGCTGCCATCATCTCAACTACAAGGTCGGAAAATGAAGATATTGAACATGATTAATGTTCGGCAATGCGCGCAGCGCATCAATATCTTGTTGGTCGAGCTTATCGTCAATTTCGAGCAGAATGATGGCCTTTCCGTTGGGTTGATCACGGCCGAGGTGCATGTTCGCAATGTTGATGCCCCGCTTTGCCATGGTGTTGCCAATGTCGCCTATTGCACCGGGCTTATCGGAGTTAGTGATGTAAAGCATGTGCTCACCCAACTTAGATTCCAGCGGAATGCCTTTGACATCGATCACACGAGGTCGATTGCGAATCAAGGTGCCACAAACACTGCGAGTGTTAGCCTCGGTTTCGATCGCCACTGTAATTCGACAAGGATATTCATCACGACCTTCGTTATGTGCCTCGATCACGTCGATATTGCGATCTCGCGCCACTTCACGCGCATTCACCGAGTTGACAAAACTGCTGTGCTGCTCCAGCACCGACTGCACAATCTGCACCGTTAAAGGCGCCACGCTGAGGTCGTTGGCTTCGCCACCGTAAGTCACCGTCAGAGTTTTAATCGGGTCATGGGTTAATTGCCCGACAAAGGAACCGAGACACTGCGCCAACTGCAAGTATGGGCGCAGTTGTTGCGCTTCCTCCGCGCTGATAGACGGTGCATTGATCGCATTATTGATCGCGCCGGTTAGCAGATAGTCACTAATTTGAGCAGCGATTTGGACCGCCACTTTTTCTTGAGCCTCGACCGTCGCAGCCCCCAGATGTGGGGTGCAAATAACGTTATCTAGCCCAAACAGAGGGTTCTCTCGAGCCGGTTCCACTTCAAACACGTCGAGTGCCGCGCCTTTAAGATGGCCATTTTCTAACGCAACGCGTAGGGCCAGTTCATCGACTAATCCACCCCGAGCACAATTGATCAACATGCTGCCCGCCTTCATTTTATTGATTGCGCTGGCGTTGATGATGTTGGCCGTTTCGGCTGTTTTTGGCACATGCAACGAAATGATATTCGAAGTTTTAAGCAAAGTGTCGAGATCAACTTTTTTAACTCCTAGCTTAATCGCGCGTTCTTCGGTTAAAAAAGGGTCATAGGCTTGCACATGTAGGCCATAACCAATCGCTTTGCTCGCCACGATGGAGCCGATGTTGCCGACCCCAATCAAACCCAGCAGTTTGCCAGTGAGTTCAACGCCCATAAAACGCGATTTTTCCCATTTCCCTTGATGGGTTGATTGACTCGCTTGTGGTATGTGCCGAGCCAACGCCAGCATCATTGCCATGGTGTGTTCGGCGGTAGTAATCGCGTTGCCTAGCGGCGTGTTCATCACGACGACGCCCTTCTTTGTGCAGGCTGGCACATCGACATTGTCGACCCCAATGCCGGCCCGACCCACCACTTTCAGGCGCTTTGCTTTGTCTAGCAACGCCTTAGTGACTTGGGTTGATGAGCGGATAGCAAGGCCATCAAAATCGCCGATGGTGTCGAGCAGTTCGGCTTCGGACAACTTAGACGACTGAACGACCTCGACGCCGCGTTCCTCGAAAATAGCGGCGGCTTGGCTGGACATCGAATCTGAAATAAGTACTCGTGGTTTAGTCATTTAATTGCTCCCGGTTGGAGAAGGCCCAATCGAGCCAAGGTGTCAGCGCCAACAGGTCACTGGTTTCGATCGTTGCACCCGCCCAGATGCGAAAACCCGGGGGTGCGGTGCGGTAGTTGGCTATATCGTAACCGACGACTTCTTGCTCTAACACCGCCACCATTCGATCGATTGATTGCTGTTGTTGCTGATGCGACAGCGCGTTGAATACAGGATCGACAATCTGCAGACATAAAGACGTGGGTGAGCGAAGCTCGGCATCAGTGGTTAACCATTCAACCCAGTCAGTGCTTGAAACCCAAGCATCTATTGCGTTGAAGTTGTTCGTTGTACGCTGATATAAAGCCTCGATACCGCCGATACTTTTGGCCCAACCGAGCGCTGCATGCAGGTCTTCGACCGCTAACATGCTGGGGGTATTAATCGTCGCACCATTAAAAATGCCTTCGATTAGTTTACCGTTTTTGGTCAAACGAAATAATTTCGGTAAAGGGTAGCGAGGCTGGGTGGTTTCCAAACGCTCGACTGCACGCGGGCTCAGGGCCAACATTCCGTGCGCCGCTTCACCACCAAGAACCTTTTGCCACGACCAAGTCACCACATCAAGCTTGCTAAAATCCATCGGCATCGCAAA
>CBDTWQ010000316.1:0-3008 GCA_965364115.1 uncultured Gammaproteobacteria bacterium
TAATCATTTTGCTGTGTTCATGCACGGTAATACTTCCATTCTCATATTCAACGATCTTATAGCCACCGTATTCTAGTTCCTTAACGATTGGTATCTTATCTAGGTTAATATTATTGCGACCCGTACCAAAGAGTTTGCTGTAAGCAATTGTGCCGTTATGCATTAATCCTTTGGCATCATTGGTTGGGGCATCAAATAAGACTTCTATTTCGAGATCTTCGTTAATGCGCATGATCATAACTCTATCTACATATTCGAGTGTATTTTGATTAAACGTGGCTCCACCGGAAGTGGTCGTAGTCGCGGTGGTTTTAACACTAATACGCTCCCCGATGCTCGAGACAACGTCATAACCTTTTTCATTTGTATTGGGCGCCATTTGACCATTTGTGATGACACAGGCATATAATTCGCCAATTCTACCTACTAAATGCCTTGTTTCAGTTGCGGACACACCGAATGTTTCGACTTCTTGCTGTAACATCGCAAGGTTGTTCCCGAGTGATTGGATGGTTTGCATTTGGTTAAGTGCCATTCAGTTTGCTTCCTCTGGAGTTTGCCTGGCTAGGGTGATATTTCTGCACGTGCTATTTCGCCTTGAATTAAAGTTTCTGCTTCCGACTGGAAATAAAATGACCACCACCAATAATCTTCAGATTTTGAATCAACCCAAAAAGTGACCATCTGCTCAATATTCATCGCAATCGTAGCCAAACAATCATTTTTTGCAAAAGGTATTTTGGCGTCTCTCGGAATTTCTCACTTACTATTTCTATCTTTTTTTACCGAATGCAGGGTTTAAAATATCAGAAATATTGTCTTCGATAATTTGAATAACGTCACGAGAGCAATCCCCCTGTGTCAGGGTAGTTGGGCGCAGGAAGCGGAACTGCCATTTCAGAGAGTTTGGCTCATCCACGTATTCCCTGAGCTTTGCCTCGTCCGCCCGGGGCGACACGGTGACACCGACAGCGGGGATGCCGGTCAGGGCGAACGCGCGGTGGTCGCTGCCGACGCCGGGCACGGTGCCTATGACAGTAGTCACACTCATACTGAATACCCCCCCATGGCCGGGGTATGGCAGACTGCAACTACGGCGATAATCTTTAGCGCGCCGGCGAATATTCTGTGGGTAAGTTGTGTTTACAGTTAAGAAGTGGCGAAGCACGCACCCGAAAGGCATCGCTTTGCCTGAGCAGTGCTCGAGCGTATCCGAACCCGAGCGTTGGATTCAAAAAGGCCGTTGGCCCAATAGCTTTGTTTTAAGTGGCGCTACGTCGGCTGTCAATGTTGGGTCAACCGTGGCTTCTACAACAAGGGGTGGCGGTAAACGTAAGACGAGTGATGAAAAAAAATGAATCGCTGAACCATTATTGATCAAGCGCCAGGGCACGGTTCACCAAGAGTAATTCGGAATAAGGTTAATCCTTATTCCGACCGATTTGTGCGATTTGCGTATAGGTATCAAGGCGGGTCTCGATGCGAATCAAGCGACGGTCATGTTCGCGCACCTCGCCAGCCATCTCTTCTAACGCGGCGCCGGCGCGGTCGACCTTATCGGTCAACAGAACAACTTCACGCATGGACGCAATGGCATCGGTAAGAATGCTCACTTAAGCAGCCCTTTGTTTGCGCAAAGCGCGAAGCGTAGCGTTCGCCGCTTTAAGGCCTTTATCGAGTGATTTATTCGCGCGCCGGGTCGCATCACCGACCTGCAGAATTAACGCCGCCAGTACTTCTTCATCGGGGTCGATTTGGGCCTCGCCGCTCATTCGATCGCGAATCAGCTCAGAGACACTGACACCTTCTTTTGAGGCCTCGGTGGTGATGAACTCCTTGAAATCCGGCGTTGCTAGAAAAGTGACTCGTTCGGTTTTAGTGGTCATGATTTCAATCCTCTAAGTATCAAAGCATTATAACGCACATGCACATGTTAATCAAGGTGACAACCCCTTCGATGCCCTACAGAAATACCTGGCCATTACAGTCAGGATAGTTGACCTCTCTGGATGCCTATGGCAACTATTTGTGGGTAATCTTAGCGACATTTCGTTCGAAAACTACTCATAAAGTGTTCCGTCGGTCCATAGTCTCAAATTGACTTTCCGCTACCGTCTTAAGACCTCTACCCTGATCTTTTCTGGATAGCTTTTACTACTCATAAGCACCTCCTTGCTCGTTATTTTCTATGATTGAAAGGGGTCTAATAAATTCGGGGCGATTCATATCTTTGTCTTCCACTAGTTAAGTTTCCTCATTTCTACTAGCCCGCCCGTCACCCCAAAATGAATCCAGGCTCCCACAACGGATTTTTTGGTTGCCTTGTTGATCGCCTCGGCGTACGCCGCCAATTGCCCGGAGTAACCCAACGCAATCTCTTCCCAATCCGCTCTGGCTCGCGGTGATGCCTTGTGGTCAATGATGATGTAGCCATCTTTAGTTTCAACTAACAGGTCGATCCAGCCGCTTAGTAATTGTCCGTGCTCGTTTTGGTAGCGAATCGGGAATTCGGTGGCATAGCTGATGGGAGAGAAGTGTTCTTCAATCGCTCTGATGAGGCGTTCGGTGCTTCTAATTGCTGTGTCTACGCTAATCGTGTCTTGCACGCCGTGCGCCGCCAATATCCGCTGAGTGTCATTGTTGCCATTAATGTAGGCGGCGATAACGGCGTGTAGGGCTGAACCCAGTTTGTCGGGCGCATAGTCGCCATCTATCGGCAATCGATCACCGAGTTCGATGATCTGACCGATGTTGGAACTCTCAATCGCGGAAGCCGAGGAGGGGCTGAGGTTGAGCGGTAGTGCGTCCAGCTTAATATCGTGACCTTGCAGCCATTGTGGCTGAAAGTCATCGACAACCAGCGGTTCGAGCTCGTCCGGCTTTAGATAGGCGCTGGGAATGGTTTCGCCTGTAGGTAGAGTCAGTGTGTCGCCTTCTGGCAACATCCAGTCGGCACCCAGGGTGTCCATCCAAGGGCCACCTTGCTTGTTGGTATTCATGCTGATGAT
>CBDTWQ010000317.1:0-3004 GCA_965364115.1 uncultured Gammaproteobacteria bacterium
CTGGAAAACTTGAAAGTTGATTTGATGTCGATGTGTGCGCATAAAACATGTGGCCCTAAAGGCATTGGCGCGCTCTACGTTAGGCGCAAGCCACGTGTGCGACTTGAAGCGCAAATGCATGGTGGTGGCCATGAACGTGGGATGCGCTCAGGCACCTTAGCGACGCATCAAATTGTTGGCATGGGCGAGTGCTTCCGAATTGTGAAAGAAGAAATGGCGACCGAGAACGAGCGAATTCGAATGCTCCGCGATCGTCTTTACACCGGGCTTAAAGGGATTGAAGAAGTCTATGTTAATGGTGATCTGGATCACCGCATTGCCGGTAATCTCAACATTAGTTTTAATTATGTTGAAGGTGAGTCATTGATCATGGCTTTGCGCGACCTCGCGGTTTCATCGGGTTCTGCTTGCACCTCCGCAAGCCTCGAGCCTTCATATGTGCTGCGGGCGCTTGGACGAAATGACGAATTGGCGCATAGCTCAATACGATTCACGATTGGTCGTTTCACCACGCTTGAAGAAGTTGATTACACCGTTGATCTGGTTAGCAAAGCGGTTCAAAAATTACGCGAGTTGTCGCCCCTTTGGGATATGTATAAAGATGGCGTCGATATCAGTTCTGTTGAATGGGTGGCGCATTAAGCGCTGCATTGAGAGGTTAAGAAAATGGCATATAGCGAAAAAGTACTCGATCATTACGAAAACCCACGCAACGTTGGCGTGCTAGATGACGATTCCTCGGTTGGAACCGGCATGGTCGGCGCACCCGCATGCGGCGATGTAATGAAACTTCAAATCAAAGTAGGCGCTGACGGCATTATTCAAGATGCCAAATTCAAAACCTACGGATGTGGTTCGGCAATTGCTTCCAGTTCATTAGTCACCGAATGGGTCAAAGGCAAGAGTCTTGATCAAGCGGCCGAAATTAAGAACACGCACATTGCTGAAGAATTAGCATTGCCGCCGGTTAAGATTCATTGTTCAGTGTTGGCCGAAGATGCGATTGCGGCTGCGATTGAAAATTATCGCGAGAAAAATCAGTAAAGCTTAAGCTCTAACGAGACAAGGCCCGCAAATGCGGGCTTTGTTGGTTTAGGGGCTGTAGTTTCACTCGGTTAAGCGATTCAACCTTGTTAGCGTCGCATATCTTAGCCCGCTGCTATCAGGCGAGTAAGATTTATCGTAAGTCGGTTTCTCGGCAATAAATGTGCTTATGAAAGCAAGAACCATTATTCAATACAGGGCAGGGGTTTTAGAACGCAGGTAATGAAGTATTTACCGATTTTTTATCAAGTTTCGAATAAGCCATGCCTAATTGTGGGGGCAGGGCATGTAGCCGCTCGCAAGGCAGAATTACTGTTGCAAGCCGGCGCTGATGTGCTGGTTGTTGCCGCCAAATCAGGTGTAGGGATACAGCAATTGGCCGATCAAAAGCGCTTGGTCTTGGAGTTGCGAGAATTTGCTTCAAGTGATGTTGACGGCAAAGTTTGCATCATCGCCGCCACCAACAAGGCAGAGCTCAATCGTGAAATTTCGCAGCTAGCGCATGCCCGCAACATTCCGGTCAATGTGGTCGATAACCCAGCCCTTTGCTCGTTCATCATGCCGTCAATAATTAATCGTGACCCCGTGCAGATAGCCATTTCTACCGGTGGCATGTCACCGGTGTTAGCGCGCTTACTGCGCGGGCGGCTAGAGAGTTTGATTCCCGGTGCTTACGGCGAGCTTGCCAAGCTGGCAACCGCGATGCGCGACACGGTGAAGCAGAGCTTGCCGAATGTTGCAACTCGGCGGCGCTATTGGGAGGCGGTGCTGGAAGGGCGAGTGGCAGAAATGGTTTTTTCGGGCCGACTTGAAGATGCGCGAGATCTCATGCTAGAAACACTCGATGCCAAAGACTTTAATTCTAACCGAGGCGAGGTTTACTTGGTTGGTGCTGGGCCAGGCGACCCTGATCTAATTACATTCAAAGCTTTACGATTAATGCAAAAAGCCGATGTGGTGGTTTATGACCGTTTAGTCTCAGAACCGATATTGCAGATGGTGCGACGCGATGCGGAGAAGATATATGCCGGAAAGGCCAGCCGTAATCATCAAATTTCGCAAGAAAATATAAACCAACTGCTGATTCGACTGGCGAAAGAGGGCAAACGTGTTTTGCGCCTCAAAGGCGGTGATCCGTTTATTTTTGGCCGAGGCGGTGAAGAACTAGCCGAATTGATCGACGAAGGCATCGAGTTTCAAGTGGTGCCGGGCATTACCGCCGCCTCAGGGTGCGCCAGCTATGCTGGCATTCCGCTGACCCATCGAGACCATTCCCAGGCTTGTATTTTCGTCACCGGTCATCGGCGTGATTCAACCGAAGACCTCAACTGGGATATGTTAAGCCACGCCAATCAGACGGTGGTGTTTTATATGGGCTTGGATAATGTAGAACGAATCTGTCGTGAGTTGAAAGCTCACGGCAGGGCCGCATCGACACCGGTAGCTTTAGTCGAAAAAGGCACCACCACGGTTCAACGCGTGTTTATTGGTGACCTCGATAGCTTGCCCTCAATCATCGCTGAGAATGAGGTGCGTGCGCCGACGATCATCATTGTTGGCGAAGTGGTTGCATTGCACCGTCAGCTGAGCTGGTACAAACCGGGAAACGAGATCACCGAATAAACGCTGAACAATCAAGCGCAATCGATAGCGGCTGCAGTTGTCTTTGTTCGGGCTTATTGATCTGCTTTTTTTATGCCGAATCCATTAGGCCAAATCCTCTCGGCTAGATCCATTAGGCCAAATCATTAGACGAGACCCGTTAAGCGAGGTCTTTGCTCAAAGATAATCGAAACTCACCTTCTATAATCGTTTCGTAAGTGTAAACCGAATGTTGCACGCCAACTTTCCACTCGGCACCAGCATTAAGGGTCGCCACCATCTCGTCGCTGATTTCAAAACGCAGAAAGTGCACGGCTGAAGTTTTATTTTCGGTTGAGCGCTCTAAGTCTTCGTCTGC
>CBDTWQ010000318.1:0-3003 GCA_965364115.1 uncultured Gammaproteobacteria bacterium
AAAGCGCCGTCTTCGAAACCGCGCTGAGTGCTTTCTAGATCACTGTAAGCGGTCATCACGATGATCGGGGTTGTCGGTGAAATATGCTTAATCTGCTTCAGTAGTTCAAATCCATTGATTCCAGGCATGCGAACATCGGTCAGGATAAGCTCGGGTCGCTGATCCAACGTGATTCGTTTGAACTGGCTTAATGCATGCGAACCCGACTCGAACGCGGTGACCTCGTAACCCGCCTGATTTAAAGTTTTTTCCAGCACCCAGCGAATCGATGAATCATCGTCGATTATCCAGATCTGATTGGGTAACGAGTTAGGGTTAGAGTTCATGATTGCTCCAGTGGAATGATAACAGTTGACGTGGTGCCTGTTTCTGAACTGTGTAATTCGATCTTACCGCCATGGCGTGAAACGATTTCTTGCGCAATCGGCAAACCCAGGCCACTGCCTTCTGGTTTGTCGGTGATCATCGGTAAAAAAATGGTGTCGCTGAGTTCTTTGGAAATGCCGTGTCCGTTATCGATGATCTCAATGCAGGCTACCAGCCGATGTGTTTTCTGACCTAGGGTTATCCGTCGTCCGATTCGGGTTTTAAAAATGATCTCACCGCGATCATCAATCGCTTGAACCGCGTTTCGAGTTAAATTGAGAAAGACTTGAATCAGCAGGTCACGGTCTCCGTGCAGCTCTGGAATGCTGGTGTCATAATCGCGTTCAATTACGATCCGATCTGTGTTGGCTGCCAGAATCACGATGCGCACATGTTCCAGCACTTCAAGGATATTAATTTTATTAAACTTGGGTCGATTGACCGCACCTAGTATGTGTTGAGTGAGTGATTGCAGTCGATCGACTTCGGTAATAATGATGTCGGTATATTCCTGCCAATTCGGATTGTCCAAAGCTTTTTGCAGCAACTGTGCTGCGCCACGAATGCCGCCAAGCGGGTTGTTAATTTCATGTGCAAGGCCCCGCGCTAACTGTTGGCTGGCCTGTTTTTGAATTTGATTGCTCTCCTCTCGAGCAATTTGCCGCTGTCTCTCTAGCAACCGAATTTCAATTACTTTTTCTCCAACTAGTGATTCGCTAATGGGGTAAATGCTGTAGTCCGCCAAAAGAGCCTTGCCATTGGCTAAAGTGATCATTGCTTCCCATTCGGTTAGGGTGGAAGTCTGATGTTGTAGTTTTGTCAGGATGGTTGAGGGCTCGAGTACACTCATCAAATCACTAAACCGCCGGCCAACCAAATTCTCGGCACGGCTCTCAAACAGAACTTCGGCGCTCGCGTTAGCATAGGTAATGCGGTCATTCGGATCGAGGCTCAAGATCGAGCTATCGAGAGTGTCTAGAATTTTTAACATTCGAGAACTCATGTCGAGGGTTTAGTCATGCATGCACACCGTTGACACCTTTTGCTTTGACGGTTTCGAGTGGCGCTCACTATGAGGCAGTGATAAAAAAGGCCTCTTCAAGGGAGGCCTTTTTTCGGTGCTTAACCCGTCGCTGTCAACCTAGCAGCTGTAGTACATGTCAAACTCAACTGGATTGGTGGCCAGTCGAAGTCGTGTCACTTCTTGATTTTTCAGGGCGATGTAGCTATCGATTACATCGTCGGTGAAAACCCCACCGGCCTTTAGAAATTCACGATCTTGATCAAGCGCTTCTAATGCCTGATCGAGTGAGAAAGCAACCTGTGGAATCTTGGCTTCTTCTTCGGGTGGCAGGTCATAAAGGTCTTTGTCCATCGCGTCGCCAGGGTGAATCTGGTTCTTAATGCCGTCAAGGCCGGCCATCAGCAGCGCACTAAACGCTAAGTATGGGTTGGCGGTCGAATCGGGAAAACGCACTTCGACTCGACGTGCCTTTGGATTGCTGACATAAGGAATGCGAACCGAGGCAGAGCGATTGCGAGCGGAATATGCGAGCATCACTGGCGCTTCATATCCGGGCACCAAACGTTTGTAGCTGTTGGTTGCGGGATTGGCGAAGGCGTTGATCGCCTGGGCATGCTTAATCACACCGCCGATGTAGAACAACGCGGTGTCAGACAAGCCACCGTATCCGTCACCACTGAACAAGTTGACGTCATCTTTCATCAGCGACTGATGAACGTGCATGCCGCTGCCATTGTCGCCGACTAAGGGTTTGGGCATGAAAGTCGCGGTTTTACCATAGCTATGCGCGACGTTATGAATGCAGTATTTTAACGTTTGAACTTCGTCCGCTTTTCGAACCAGGGTGTTGAATGCAACGCCGATTTCGCACTGGCCCGCAGTGGCCACTTCATGGTGGTGTACTTCGACTTCTAGACCCATCTCTTCCATCGCCAGACACATCGAAGAACGCATGTCATGAAGGGAATCAACGGGTGGCACGGGAAAGTAGCCGCCTTTGACACCAGGACGATGGCCAGTGTTGCCGTCTTCGTAAGTTTTGCCTGAGTTCCAGCTCGCTTCTTCTGAATCGATTTGAAAAGAGCTGTGCCCCATTTCAGTGGTCCATTTAACATCATCAAACACGAAGAATTCGTTTTCTGGGCCAAAATAGGCAATGTCGGCAATTCCGCTGGCGTTGAGGTAAGCCTCCGCACGTGTCGCAATCGAACGTGGGTCACGCGCGTATCCTTCACCGGTAGAGGGCTCGACGATGTCGCAGGTAATGTTGATGGTGGGCTCATCAGTGAACGGGTCGAGCATCGCGGTGCTCGCATCCGGCATTAAAATCATGTCGGATTCGTTAATTCCTTTCCAGCCGGCAACCGAAGAGCCATCGAACATTTTGCCTTCGGTGAAGGTGTCGTCATTCAGAGTGCTGGCGGGCACCGTAACATGCTGCTCCTTGCCGATCGTATCGGTGAAGCGAAAATCGACGAACTTGACGCCAAATTCGTTAACTTTTTTAATGACGTCGGCTGCGGACATAGCGGAATCTCCAGATTCGGGAAAAAGAGGGATTGTACCGATTACCGTGATAATGCCAATTTATCCGAGCAATCGGCTAAATCAGG
>CBDTWQ010000319.1:0-2998 GCA_965364115.1 uncultured Gammaproteobacteria bacterium
GCTCCGCGCGATGATTTTTCAATCTATGAGGATGAAGCTATGTCATTGACACGGAAATTGCTATTCCCGATTTGTATCGCTTTCCTACTGAGCTTGAGCGCCTGCGTAGAAGATTCAGGTGATAGTTTTGCTGGTGTAGGTCAAGGCACTGGCACTGGCACCGCGCTTGTTTCCTGGTTTCCACCTACCGAGAACGTGGACGGAAGCACATTGACTGACCTCGCCGGTTATCGGATTTATTACGGTAATGCGCCTGGCGATTACGATAACACGATCACTATAGGTAATATCGGCATGTCTAGTTACCTGATAGAAAATATGAATGAGTCAGACTGGTATTTTGTGATGACCGCGTTCAATGCTCAGGGAGTCGAAAGTGCTTACTCGACCGAAGTTCACAAGAACATCGAATAGTCCCGTTTTGCCTGTGAGAGGATTGCTGCCCGTGTGGGATTGCTTGGGCTCGATTCGGCACAGTTCATCTGCCTAAAAGTCCGCACGACTTTCGGCATAATTCGGTAACAGTCAAATTAACGGATTTGTTACGACCGTTTCTGCAAGCAGATTAAACTCCGATTCCGGCCTCTGCCGAGAGCTAGACTCACTTTCATGTCGCGGCCCGACAAGTACTTGAGACCTGTATTTCCAAAAAATAGATCACTTCCACCAAATTTTTCCGAGAATGAGGTCACAAATAGCATAAATAGTGCTCAGAATGTGCTATACTTCTATCTTAAAATCTGATAAGGGCAAACCAGTTGAAAGGCTGGGACGCAATACCACGGGTCTAAGGCGTGTAAACGTTAAGATAGCCAGGTTGCCAGAGCTGATAGAGGTGCACAGAGCTGGGTCGAATTTTCGGGTTCAGTCGTGTGCTTTTTTTTGCATTACTGAACCCAACTCAAAAGATTCGATTCCCGTTCCATCCCCACGCCAAGCTTCATCAAGGCGCAGATCGCTCCACAAGGCAAGTAATTCCCAACCCATTATCGGATAACTGTTATCTGATCGATTTATGCTTTTAGTGCATTTACTCATGGAGGGATTATGTTATCGCCAATTTGTAGAAACCGAGGATGTATTGCCAAACAGCTGATAGGACAGCTGGTAATCATAGTTTTTCTAACAGGCTGCTCTACTTCCAGTGAAGTAGATACGATAATAACCAATGCACCAAAAGTAACGCTCATCGTCGATTCGACAACGGTTGGCATGAATGGAGACGTTCTGCTGGAATGGACTGGTTACAACGTCAATAGCTGTTTTGCTTCGGGTGACTGGTCCGGAAATAAGGGCGTAGTAGGGCAACAGGCCATAATGGCGCTTACCGCGAACAGCACGTTCACGATTACCTGCACCGGCGCTGGCGGTACCAGCAGCGATACAGTTTCCGTCACGGTAGCTGCACCTCCCCCACCAACACTGTCATTCTCGGCGAGCCCGACCACGGTCACACAGAATGGTTCTACTACCCTAACTTGGGCCAGTACCGATGCCACGGATTGCACAGCTTCCGGTGACTGGTCCGGAAATAAGAGCGTCGTAGGGCAACAGTCCATAATGGCGCTTACTGCGAACAGCACGTTCACGATCACCTGCACCGGCGCTGGCGGTGCCAGCAGCGGTACAGTTTCCGTCACGGTAACACCACCTCTCCCGCCAACACTGTCATTCTCGGCGAGCCCGACCACGGTTAATCAGAATGGTTCTACCACCCTAACTTGGGCCAGTACCGATGCTACGGATTGCACCGCTTCCGGCGACTGGAGCGGTAACAAGGCTGTCTCCGGATCCCAGCTCGTTTCTGGCTTGATAATCAACAGTCAGTTCAATCTGGTTTGCAATGGGCCCAGCGGTTCGGTGAACGGCACGGTAAACGTTACGGTTGTTTTGAGTAGCACGGGAACGGCACTCATCTCCTGGCAACCACCTACCGAGAATGTAGACAATACACCGCTGACTGATCTGGCGGGTTACCGAATATACTATGGTGTGTCATCTGGCAGCTACAGTGCCCCTATTGTGATTGATAATCCTGGGTTGAGCAGTTATTTGATTGAAAGCCTGGCGAGTGCGACTTGGTATTTTTCGATGACCGCAGTTAATTCGAATGGGATAGAAAGTGCCAATTCTCTAGAGGTTAATAAAACGATCAATTAAAGTCGCAAGCGAAACCCCAAGGCGATAATGGCCTGATACTCTCATCGCCAGGCAACAAGCACCCGGAAAATAGTAAGCCAAGTGACTGCGCATCCGCAAAATCGTCCCGAGGTGGAGCATAGGGACAGACGCTATTGAATGCCCATTTGGATGGTTGCTATAAGTGGTCGCTGAGTAGGAAATATTCGAGTTATTGAAATTTGGGCTGGTTCACGTTGGAGTCTAACGTTAGGCATTGTTCAATGGATCGACAATAGAGGCTGTTGGCAACATCGATCTAGAATACGCTGGATTAGTTTTTCAGTTTATCTAGTCCGGCTGCGATCAGTTTTGTTACTTAGGTTCCGTTTGAAGTTTGAACTAACGGTATTTTGGGAAGGTTGTAAAATCTTGAATTAAAGCAATGTAAACCGTCAAACTAAGGGAAGTGAGGTCTGGATGAAGCGCAAGTGTCCGAATTTCACGGGTTCATTGTTGCATGGCTCACTACAGTCTAGAACTCGAAATTTGCGCCGAGGTTGATCGAATTCCATCGGCCAAATTCGGCATCCATTGTGCTCCATTCTGCGAGTAAACCGCCACTGGGGCTTATTTTGTAGTAGGCCTCCAGGGAGAAAAAAGCATCCTGATCATTGAATCTTTCTGTGGTAATGGTAGGACTGAATAATCCCCCATCTTTGACCCGAACGTTATAATCTGAATAGCCCAGTTTGGGCACAATTTGAACCTGACCTGCCTGAAAGGCATATGCCAGTGCAAAAGTGGTTTCGGAGTAATCGTAGAATTCTGTGCCAAACAACTCTGACAAAAAGTCCATGCTTTGGCTTCGTCCGAGCTC
>CBDTWQ010000320.1:0-2985 GCA_965364115.1 uncultured Gammaproteobacteria bacterium
GAATCGAGCTCAGTCTGCGCTGAAAGCAGTCCTGGCGCGAATAAACAACTTAAAATGATAAAGTTACGTAACATGGTTTTATCTGTTTCTAATTATAAAATTTGGCCCAAAATGAGCTTAGCTCGAGCCAGTCAAAAGCCCGATATGTAGCCAGGAATCGCCGCGCTCAGTTCCGCATCGATGTCGCGTCCAGCCTGACTCAAACCTTTGAAAGTAATCTCGAAATAGATGCTTTCGTCGCTCTCAGAAAAGTCATCGGCCGCGTCGCCGGTTTGGCCGGCCAGTATTTTAAGCCCCCAGCAGCAGGATTCATAGTTCAAGCCAAGCAAATTCTCGACGGGCTGGTCGAAAAGTAAAGAATGTTGAACTTTGGCGACCAGGGTCCAGCGCTCATTCACCGGGTAAACCATTGAAATCAACGCTTGTTCAAGTTCGAGCTCGTCATGGTAGTAACCGATGTTAGCGGCGAAACCATTGTGCGCATAATGGATTGAAAGATCGCGTTGCGCCATCTTAGAGTTCTGTTGGCTATAGACCAGGCGGCTTCTGAGTCTAACCGAGTTGCTCGGATTGATGTCGATTTCAGCAATTGCATCGGAACGTGTAGCGGTATCAACGGTGCTGTTAAGGCTCACTTTTCGATCTTTCAAATGAAAAATTTGACCGATGCGCGCGTGCAATAGTTGATTGCCGTTTTCATGGTCAAAGAGTCTAGTCCCGAGGCCTATAGTCACCTGATTGGCATCACCGATACGGTCGCCACCGGTGAAACGATTGCTGCGAAACAGGTTGTTATAGGTGTTGGACGAGAGCGCAGTATCAAAATTAGGGATGTCGTCTTGATCTTCGTGAGGGGTGTGTGCCAAAAACAACCGTGGCTCTAAAGTCTGCAACCACCGGTTGCGCGAGCCGATGAGGCGCTCAAAGGTCAAACCGGAATCAACACTGAAGCTCGCCAAGGCGCGATCGATTTGGTTCGCGGTTGGGTTGTTTTGCAATTGGTAGTCGGTGAAATTCAGGCGCAATTCGGGTTCGACAAAGTGCCAACTGGAAGAGGAGCGCCAATTCAGTGTCGAGGTTAGGTTGGCGCGAGTTCCGTTGACACTGGCATCGCGTTTGAAGTTCACCCACTCAGCTTGCACGGTGGCTTGGCTATGGGTCGACAACGCGTAAGGTCGGTGGCGAATCGACAAATAGGGAAGCCGATCATAAGGTCGATCGGCAACTGCAGTGGTCGAATCGATCGTCTGGTAATCTTGCCAATTCAGTTTCATTTGCCAGTTTTCATTGGATTGGGTCAGGCGCAAATACCGTTCAAGATGCTGAGTGTCTTTGTACTCGGTTGCGACGCCATTGAAGTCGTCAAAAAAATCTTCGTCAGAAACCTCGGCGAGCAATAGTTCAGCTTCCGTATCAAAGGCGAGAGTTGAGGTAATGCGCCATTTTTGAAACCATCGCGTTTCGTCAGTTTCATTGTCGTCAAGGTAGGATAAGTCGATGACACCTTGACTGTGTTGAGACAAATATCGATTTTCGGTATTCAGCTGAAGCCCTCTTTTACCATGCAAGGTCGGCGTAATCGTCATGTCGTATTGGCTCGAAAGATTCCAATAAAAAGGCAGTGCAAGTTCGTTGCCGTTGGCGCCGTCGTAGCCAAATCGCGGCGCTAGCAGGCCGGACAACCGTCGATCATCAATTGGAAACTGGAGCCATGGGAGGTAGGCGAAAGGAATGCCCTTAAAGTAGATGGTGGTTGAGTGTGCAATGCCGCGGCCTGACTCTTGATTGATTTCCATTTTTTTCGCCCGCAAGTGCCAATCTTTGTTGCCTGGGTCGCAAGCGGTATAGAGCAGATCGAGAAACACGCTGTTGCTCGGGCCCAATTGTTCGATCTGCGCGGCCCTACCTCGCAGGTGTCGAGCCGACAGTTCAAAACTGGGCTGCTCAAAAATTGACGTTTGAGCTTTGTCATCTAATCTGATTCGAGGGCTTTGTAGCCGATAGTCGGGCGTCTCGATGGTGACGTTACCGAGCGCATCGAGCGTATTCGAAGTCTTGTTGATGGTGAGCTGATCCGCGCGGATATTTTGGCCTGCTCGATCAAAGCGAACATCACCCTTTAGTTCGAGTCGCTGATGACTTTGGGTGGAAATCTCCTGTGCTTCAATCTGAGTGGCATCTTTACTAGATTTATTGCTGCCAACGTACTGATACAGCGGCAGCTGACACAGCCCCCAGTTCTCGGCCGCATAGCCAACTTTGATCGGGAAAACAGGCAAAAGACCTGCTAGCAGAAGAGTTTTTAGACGTAGCAAAATGACCCAGAAAATAAAAACATTCTGTCACATTAACAGCCGCTGGTTAATCCCGCCTGAACAAATAATCGGTGGCGATTTTTCGTTTTGCTCAGTCTAATCAATTAGACCTCATCGATTGTTCTGCGAAGGCTGGTACCCAGCAGTGGTGCAAATTCTAGCTTTCTAGTCGAAATCGACTCTGACGGTTATCCGCGGTCAGCTTTGAAAACTAACGTTTCGGGATGAAACGCAAACCAAGCGAACCAAAATCCTTGGAGGCTTGCGATCGGATGACCATTTGAATCTGAGATCGAGAGGCTGCGATTTGCAGAGTCCCATACAAAATCATATTGCTGGTTATCTAGGGTGTCACTGAAGTTGGCCTTTCCTTGCTGATCGAGCTCAATCAACGGGTAAGCCTTAAAGACTTCGCCGCTCTTCAAGCCCGCCACTATTTCCTTAGGGTGATAGTTGCTCGGCGCCGTATGGCTAACCTCGAAGTAAGTGGCGCGAGATTTTTCATAGCCGGCGTAGGGGTTCCGATTATAATCTCGGTTGTAGCCGGTATCGACCGACATCACCCGTGTTTCAGGGTGTTTTGTTGACCAGTCACGCCAACTGGTATGAGTGATAGGCAGCGCGGTTAATTGGGTGCCAACTCGAGGCCCGGCGATAGCTCGATTCATGA
>CBDTWQ010000321.1:0-2983 GCA_965364115.1 uncultured Gammaproteobacteria bacterium
GATAACCTTCGTCAAGTTGAATTCCAGCTTGTTGCAGCTGGTCGCTCATTGGCGGGAATACCTTGGCATCGGAGCCGCGCACCTCACAGCCAAGCTCTCGCGCAATCAATGCGATGCCGGCCATAAATGTGCCACAGATTCCTAAAATATATATATTCAAGCGTAGAGCCGGAAAACGAAAACCTGATAAATCACGAAATAATTAAAAGCTAATATAGCTGAAACCAGCGTCGTTATTTCGAACGACCGCTTAAGAATTAGCGACATCACCGCGAGATTCCAAATCATAATCGCCAGGGTTAATAACAGTAGCGTGTTCTCTTGACCCTCTGGGCCGAACGCAATCGTCCGGTAGAGCGGTATCGCGAGGGTGTCGATGATGACAGTGACACCGGTCAGTGCCGAGAATGTTTGGGTGAATCGATCGAGTTGCTGCTTCCATTTCAACCCCGCGTAGGCGATCAATCCCATTAAGCCGAATTGCAAAAATATCTGAATCGAAATATTGGCATAACTGTTATTGTCGTTCACCATCAGAGTGCCGACCAGAAGGTAGGTGATCAGGTTAAAGGCGATGGCATGTTGGCTGTAGGGCAGCCGGTCGGGGCTGGATAGGAGCAAGCACATTGACAAATAATGCTTGATACTGATGAGCCATAGCCCGAAATTTTTCTGCATACGCAGTATCATTACCGAATCTTCGGCCCAACACAATTAAGATCGCAAAACAATGTTGAAAACTGATCAGTTGGTTATAATCACGTCCTTTTTGGTCTGTGATTTACTATGAAAGAGCAAGCGGCGACTGACTTAACCAGCTTTCAGGGGTTGATACAAGCTCTGCAAAACTATTGGTCGGACCAAGGTTGCGTGATCGTCCAGCCTTTAGATATGGAAGTCGGTGCGGGTACTTTTCACCCAGCTACTTTTTTACGTGCGATTGGCCCCGAGCCATGGCGCGCAGCATACGTGCAGCCGAGTCGACGGCCAACGGATGGGCGCTATGGTGAAAACCCCAACCGGTTGCAGCATTACTTTCAATTCCAAGTGCTGCTCAAGCCGTCACCCGATGACTTTCAGGCACTTTATTTAGGGTCCTTGCGCGCCTTGGGCTTCGACCTGTTGGTGCATGATGTTCGGTTTGTCGAGGATGATTGGGAATCACCAACCTTAGGCGCCTGGGGTCTCGGCTGGGAAATTTGGCTGAACGGCATGGAGATATCGCAGTTCACCTATTTCCAGCAAGTGGGTGGTCTAGAATGCCGTCCGGTTTCTGGTGAAATCACCTACGGTCTTGAACGCTTGGCGATGTATATGCAAGGGGTCGACAGTATTTTCGATTTAGTCTGGAGCCGAGGTGATTGGGGCGAGATTTCTTATGGTGATATTTATCATCAAAATGAAGTCGAGCAATCCACTTACAACTTCGAAGTGGCCAATACTAAGGCGTTATTCCAATGGTTCGACGATTGTGAAAATCAATGTGTTGAGTTAATCGAAAATAAATTACCGTTGCCCGCCTATGAGCAAGTGATGAAAGCCTCTCATTTGTTTAATTTGCTCGATGCAAGGCATGTGGTTTCGGTTACCGAGCGGCAGCGATTTATATTGCGCGTGCGGACGCTTTCCCGCGCGGTCGCTGAAACTTATTACGAGTCACGCGAAGCGCTTGGTTTTCCATTGTTGAAGCGAGCGTCAAAAGATGTGTAATCCGTCATTGCCTGTTCAGCCATTGCAGGGTCAAAAAATACCTAAAGCTTTGCGATTTAACCAATGCAGCGCAATCAATTCATTGTTTTCGAGGAGGGTTGAGCATGAAGCTAGATGATTGCTTGATCGAAATTGGCACCGAAGAGCTGCCGCCAAAGGCATTGCGCCTGCTATCAGAAACATTCGCTAAGCAGATCAGTGCTTCACTGCAAGCACTCGACATGGCGCCATCGAAGGTTGAAGTGTTTGCCACGCCAAGGCGTCTGGCTGTGTTGCTGAAGCAGCTTCCGGTGATTCAAGCCAATCAATTAGTCGAACGCAAAGGGCCACCCGTCAGCGCCGCCTTTGATGCGCAAGGGCAAGCCTCTCGCGCGGCACTCGGCTTTGCTAAGTCGTGTGGCGTGGATATCGATCAGCTGGAGCGTCGACAGAGTAAGCAAGGCGAGTGGCTTTATTTTGTCGCAACCAAAGCGGGTCAAAGTCTGGCCGATTTGCTGCCCGAAATGGTCACTGCCGAGTTGGGCCGGCTGCCCATTCCGAAGCGGATGCGCTGGGGGACCCGCAACGATGAATTTGTGCGGCCGCTGAAGTGGTTGGTGATGATGATTGGCAGTGAAGTGGTTTCGGCCGAGATTTTTGGCCTTGAATCAGGTCGGCTCAGCTACGGACATCGCTTTCATGCCCCAGGCGTAATTCGAATTGAGCATGCTAGTGACTATGAACAAATTTTGCAGACACAAGGTTTCGTCATTGCGAGTTTCGAAAAACGCCGTGAAGAGATTAGAAGGCAAATCGAAAAAGTAGCGAATGATTTGAATGGAGAAGTGAAGATTGATCCGAGCTTGCTCGAAGAAGTGACGGGCTTAGTCGAGTATCCAATTGCGATCAGCGGCAACTTCGACGCAGGCTATCTTAAGTTACCGGCGGAAGTGCTGGTGACTACGATGCAAGACAATCAAAAATATTTTGCCCTGTTTGATCAGAATGCCAGTTTATTGCCGCACTTTATTGCGATTGCCAATATCGATAGCAAGAAGCCGGAGCTAGTCTCCCGTGGCAACGAGCGTGTGATTCGACCGCGCTTTGCCGATGCTCGCTTCTTTTACCAACAAGATCGTAAAAGAGGGCTCGACGAAATGTGCCGAGGGCTTGATCGAGTGGTGTTCCAGAAGCAATTAGGCAATCTGTGGGACAAGTCCAGTCGCATCACGCGGCTAGCCAAGTATATCGCCAGCCATTCGGGTGCCGATCAAGATCTGGTGCGCCGTGCCGC
>CBDTWQ010000322.1:0-2979 GCA_965364115.1 uncultured Gammaproteobacteria bacterium
AAAGCAATGCAGAACCTGCTCGCAGAGTCTGGATACGCTTATGCAGCGATTCGAATCGCCAATGGCATTGATCAGAAGACTAATAGTGTCAGTCTGAAGTTTTTACTCGAGCCTGGAAATAGGATGCGGGTTCGCTACATCCAATTTGTTGGCAATGATCGCACCAAAGACACGGTGTTACGCCGCGAAATGCGCCAACTCGAAGCCGATCTTTATCAGCAGTCGAAGATCGATCGTTCGAGGGTTCGTTTACAACGCTTAAACTACATCGCTTCAGTCAATATTGCGCTGCAAAAAATCCCCGGTCTTGATGATCAGTTGGATCTTAAGGTGTCTGTCACTGAGCGATTTTCAGGCAACCTATCGGCAGGGCTGGGATATTCGCAAGCACAAGGTGCGTTACTTAACCTCGGGTTTTCCCATGACAACATATTCGGTTCCGGAAATGAGATTGAGTTCACCTTCGACAATTCAGCGGCATCTGAGCGCTATTCTTTTGGCTACATAAACCCTTATTACACGCCTGAAGGGGTTAGTCGAGGGTTTAAGTTTGCGTATACCGAGACGGACGCAGCGGAAAATAATACCAGTAACTATCTACTCGACCGAATCGAGCTTTCCGTCAATTACGGAATTCCGTTAACCGAATACAATTCTCTTCGCCTTGAACTAGGTTTTCTTCGCACCAGCCTTGAGACCACTATTGGTTCGGCGGATGAAGTTTATGATTTTGTCATAGAAAATAATAGTATATTCGCGGGTGCGGCCAGCCCTGACATCATTAGTGATGAATATGATGATGCGTTCGCATCTTTACGATTTGCCAAAGACACTCGAAATCGACGAATTTTTGCCGATACTGGGCACCTCAATAGCATCGATTTTGAATGGAGAACTGGCGATCTGGATTTTTACAAGGTTCGCTACTTCCATCAAAGTGCCTTCCCTGTAAGCGACACCGTGATTTTTAACCTAAAGGGACGTCTTGGTTACGGGGCGAGCTATGGCGAAACTAACAATCTACCAATATTCGAGAAATTCACCGCGGGTGGCGTGCGCAGCCTCAGGGGCTATGAGTTCAACAGCCTAGGACCTAAAGATAGCTCGGGTGACGCCTTTGGCGGTAATCTTCAGTTGATTTCAACCGCTGAGATATTGTTTCCGGTTGAGTCGCTTGGCAGTTCAGAAACCTTCAGGCTTGGGGTATACTTCGATATCGGCAATGTGTTTGCTGAGCTGGATGACTATGACGCCAGTGAGTTGCGACAATCGTTTGGTCTTTCGGCCAAGTGGTTCTCGGTTGTTGGGCCAATCGAGTTTAGCTACGCGTATCCATTGAACGATCAACCTGGAGATGAGCTGCAAGAACTTCAGTTTTCACTCGGGGCTAGATTTTAGAGGTTTTGTTTGAACAAATTTATAGTAACTATCATAACCATTCTGTTTTTCTTGATTGCCGTTCCGGCGCAAGCTCAAGAAGCGTTGTTTAAAATAGGGTTTGTTAACACAGCTCGAGTATTGAAGGAAGCGCCGCAAGCGAAAAAGGTCGAGGAGCGGCTTAAGGCTGAGTTCGGGCCTCGCGAGGTTTTGCTAAAAGAAAAGCGACAAGAGATTTTGAAACTTGAGGAAACACTCAAAGCAGACATCTCGGAGGGTGCTAACTCGCGCCGAAAGATCGAACGAGAAATCAGGCTCAAGGTCAGTCAGTTAAAATTTTTGGAACAAGAGTTTCGTGAAGATCAGAATCTACGGCGCAACGAAGAAATTCGCGATCTTCAGCAGGTCATATCTAACGTGCTCAAGAAGCAGGGCGACAATGGTCAGTTTGATTTGATCCTGACTGAAGGCGTGAGTTATGTTTCGAATAAGATCGACATCACTACGCAAACCATTGAAATGCTGAAACAATTATCTGAATCGGGCGACGAAGCGCAGTAAACCTACGTTCACTGGCTCGCCTGATTAGTTTTCGCAAGCAGTCACGCAGGTCGGCCAAACAAATCGGCTAAGCAAGTCGGCTAAACAAATCAGCCAAAGAAATAGGCCAGAGAAATCATGAGCATTCCCGTCCGACAACTGGCTCAAACTCTGCAACTCGAGTTTCGAGGTGCTGGCGACTTACCGGTCAGGAACGTCGCTTCACTGGGCTCTGCGATCGATGGCGACCTTTGCTTTATTACGAAGAAAAAGTACCTAGTTGAGCTGTCATTTAGTCAATGTTCCGTGGTCATCCTTCCGGTTGAATTGTTTGATTCTGAAATCACTCAGGCCGTTTTAATTTCCGATAACCCGCAAGCCAGTTTTGCCAAGGTCATCGAAGCGCTAGGTTTGGCTCAAAATCACCGAGTTGGAGCGGGCATTCACCCATCAGCACAAATCGCCGATAGTGCGCAGCTCGGTGACAATGTGTCGGTTGGCGCATTGAGCGTGATCGAAGCTCATGTGATGATTGGCAACAATACGATCATTGGCGCTGGCGTTGTGATCGAGCAATCGGTTGTGATAGGCATTGATTGCCGTATACATAGCAGGGTCACTTTGGCAAAAGCGGTCAAGCTAGGAGACCGCTGCGAACTACATTCAGGGGCGGTGATCGGGGCAGATGGATTCGGTCTAACCCAAGATCAACAGCAGTGGCGTAAGCTGCCGCAACTCGGCAGCGTGCAAATTGAGGATGATGTCGAGATTGGTGCTAATACCACGATTGATCGAGGTGCTTTAGACGATACTGTGATCGAGCAAGGTTGTAAGCTGGACAATCAGATTCAGGTCGCGCACAACGTCAGAATAGGTTCGCACACCGCGATTGCCGCTTGCGTCGGGATCGCGGGCAGCGCCACGATTGGCCGGCATTGTAAAATTTCCGGTGCGGCGGTGATCTTGGGTCACCTGCAGGTTGCCGATCACGTGACGATTACCGCGATGTCACTGGTGACCAAAGACATTAAGCAAGCCGGGGTTTATTCGTCAGGCACACCG
>CBDTWQ010000323.1:0-2975 GCA_965364115.1 uncultured Gammaproteobacteria bacterium
ATTGTCAGAATGATGGCAATTGATCCGAATGCGCGTCCGCAAACGATGACGGAAGTTCATCAAGAAGTTGTTGAGTTGTTGCAAGCGGCTGAGTAACACCAGCAGCCGGTTGGAATGGGTTCAAACTTGAGATTGAGCCGCAGTCAAAGCGGTCAAATAATAAACGTCCTCCGTGCTGCAACCGCGCGAGAGATCATTGGCGGGACGACTCAAACCTTGCAAGATAGGACCAATAGCGGTGGCACCACCAAATCGCTGAGCCAGTTTGTAGCCAATATTGCCAGCATTCAAATCTGGAAAGATTAAAACGTTGGCGTTGCCATTGACCTCCGAATTTCTCATTTTTTGTGCCGCCACGCTCGGCACAATCGCCGCGTCTAGTTGAACCTCTCCATCGATCGCAATTCCGGGCAACTGCTGGCGGGCTAGTTCTGTTGCGCTGCGAACCTTGTCAACCAGCGGATGTTTGGCGCTGCCATCGGTTGAGAAAGACAACATTGCCAATCGTGGTTCTTCATTCAGCAGCCGCTTGGCTGACTGCGCCGTGGCGATCGCAATTTCAGCGAGCTGGGTTGCGTCGGGTTCGACGATTAGCGCGCAGTCTGAAAACAACATGACTGACTTTTCGGGTTGCTCGAAAAGCATCAGGAAAAAACTAGATACGGAATTGAAACCGGGGGCAACACCAACAATTTGCAGTGCAGACCGTACTCGGTCACCACTGGTGTATAAGGCACCGGCGATTGAGCCATCCGCAAAATCACAGCGCAACATTAAGTCAGCAAAACAAAGTGGGTCATTAACGGATGCGTCAGCTTCGCTGGGCGTCATTCCTTTGTGCTGGCGCAACTCAAATAGCTTTTCGGATAAACCTGCTCGCAGCGAAGAGGTCACCGGGTTCTCGATGACGATATTGCCTATTTCGAAGCTATTTTTGGCAGCCGATTGCCCGATTGCCAACGGATCACCGATCAAGATGCATTTGGCAATTTGATCGTGCTCTATTCTCGATGCGGCTTCGATGATCCGCGGGTCTTCGCCTTCAGCGAAGACGATGGTTCTTCGGTTGGCGCGGGCCTTATCAATGATGGCATCTAGAAATTGCATACTGAAAATAGGAAAAATCCATAGTCGAGGTTAACTTATTGATGCAGAATGATGCCGTTATCAGTCGGGGGTGTCCATGAGAATAGCGGTTCCAAAAGAAATTCATCTTGATGAAAAACGTGTCGCCACGACTCCGGAAGTGGTGATGAAGCTAATTAAGGCTGGTTTTGAGGTCACCGTCGAGACGGGTGCCGGTGCGCTAGCTTGCTATAGCGACGACGCATACCAGCAAGCAGGTGCCGACATCGCAGCCGATGCTGAGTCGACCTGGGCAGCGGGTGATCTCATCATCAAATTGCGCCCGCCAGAATTTAATTCTGAATCAGAACAGGAAGAGCTCGATTTGTTGCCTGAGGCAGCGACGCTGATCTGTTTTTTGTGGCCAGCGCAAAATAAGCAACTGCTGTTGCAGTTGGCGAATAAAAAAATCACCGCACTATCAATGGACAGTATTCCTAGAATTTCCCGCGCGCAAAAACTGGACGCTTTGAGTTCAATGGCGAATATCGCGGGTTATCGGGCGGTCATCGAAGCCGCCAATCATTACGGCAGATTCTTCGCGGGCCAAATCACCGCTGCGGGTAAGGTGGCTCCGGCCAAGGTTCTTGTTATAGGCGCTGGCGTGGCCGGTTTGTCTGCTATCGGCACTGCCAAGTCGCTCGGTGCGGTGGTTCGCGCCTTCGACACTCGTCCCGAGGTCAAAGAGCAGATCGAGAGTATGGATGCTGAGTTTCTTGAACTCGACTTCGATGAGGATGGAACGGGTGGTGGCGGTTACGCCAAAGTCATGAGCGAAGAGTTCATTGAAGCCGAAATGGCGTTGTTTGCGAAGCAGGCCTGTGAAGTCGACATTATTATCACCACGGCACTGATTCCGGGCAAGCCGGCACCTAAGCTGATCACCCGTGGGATGGTGGAAAGCATGCGTGATGGCGGCGTTGTCGTCGACCTTGCTGCGGAACAAGGTGGCAACTGTGAGGCGACTGTGGCCGGTAAAGTGGTGTTTCGTTCGGGTGTGCATATAGTGGGTTACACCGATTTACCGAGTCGGCTCGCGTCACAGTCCAGCCAGTTATATGCCACCAATATCTACAACCTGATTATGGAAATGTGCCCACAGAAAGAGGGTCAGATAACCATCGACATGGAAGATGAAGTGATTCGCGGGGCAACGGTTGTTCACCAGGGTGAAGTAACCTGGCCACCGCCGAGCGTTGCGGTTGGCGCCGAGCGCAAGCCCAGCTTTAGCGGGCAATTGGTCACCCCTGAATCTAAAGATGTTGAGAAAGTTCAGGCCGAGCCTGGCTTTCTGGCCAAGTTGATGCGGGGAGGGTGGTTGCCGCTGATCCTGATCGGCTTCGCTCTGTTTGAGCTGGGTCAAGTCGCGCCACCTTCTTTTATGGGGCATTTCACTGTGTTTGTGTTGTCTTGTTTTATCGGATACATGGTGATCTGGAATGTCAGCCCTTCGTTGCATACCCCTTTGATGAGTGTGACCAATGCGATTAGCAGCATCATTATTTTGGGAGGTCTGTCACAGTTCGGGTCGTCTAATGATCTAGTGCTGGCGTTGGCGGGCATCGCGATTTTTATCACCAGCGTGAATATTGTTGGTGGTTTTTCTGTGACTTACAGAATGTTGAAAATGTTTGGTGGTAAGCACTGATGGCTACTAGTTTAATTACGGTTTCTTATCTCGCCGCAGCGGCTCTATTTATCCTCGCGCTGGGCGGCCTTAAAACCAACCAGACCGCGCGTCGCGGAAATTTGTTTGGGATTATTGGCATGGTCATTGCGATCGTCGCCACGGTCGCCGCCTTTGTCAGTCAGAACTATAACCTGCTGGTGGCGATCATGGTGCTGGGTGG
>CBDTWQ010000324.1:0-2975 GCA_965364115.1 uncultured Gammaproteobacteria bacterium
GTGAATGCAGCAAGCATCAAGCACAACAAAGCAAATCGCCAAAGATGACTATCCAGATTGGATTGAATGGGGCAATTGACTGCAGTTTTCATCGGCTTTCCTCAATTGAACCTGTCGTAACGTCAGCAACAGGTTCCTTTCAAAATACAAAAGAATCAGGTTAAAGTCTTTATGGTTTATAATTTTCAAGACCCTTACCAGCAGCGCACCAGCGCGGCTTCAAACGAGTATAGTTAAGAAAACCAGAAATTCTTCGCGAATTCCCAACACCCAATCAGTCGGACCTTAGTCGTAGTCTTAAGCGAGTGAGGAAATCGAAGGCATTTTTCCGCCGATATTGTCATTTGCCACCTGTTTTTTTTTACGTGTTCCACTCAAGTGAGGCTGCCGTTTGCAATCAAACTCCTTAACAGGAAACTCCAACAAATAATGCAAATAATTGGACACCCGCTCTAAAATAGCTGCGAATCCAAGTTCACTGGAGCGTTGCCACACGAAACTGAGAGGGGTGTAAAATGTTTACGCTATACCCTGATTGAGCAAGCTTTAACAAGGTTAGTGAATTGGAAAATGCAACATGAAAAAAAACTGTAACTATGGTGAAAAACAGTGTTGTGGGAAACTAAGGTGGTAGTCGCCTAGACTGAAAAATATCTGGAAAAATGCCTCTCTGACTGTGTTTTGGAGTTCTAAAGAAAATATGGGATTTAGTATAATATTGATACTTTTCGGCGGACATCGATACAAAAATTATTGACCAGTACAGCTCGTCAAACTCAGGCAATCAGGGGCGCACGCACACAACATTTTGGAGATGAAAATTTTGTGGAACGGACTCAACGGCAGTTAACTAATGAAAAGGACCGAAGTGAGATGCCCTCAATGAAGCGCCAAGGTGCACCGATGACCCTGTCTGAATATGCGCAAGGTAGCGTTTGACGAGATGCAGTCATAGTCGTCGCTTATGGCCGCAGTGGTTATACGTTGAAAGATATTGGTGGCTTTCTTGAGCTTCACGTTACGCGTAGTGGTCAAATAGTGCGGGCGGCAAATGAAAAGGCTAGAAGTTAGTGCTCAATTTCCCCATTTTTTCGTTGAAAATCAACCACAGTACAGAGTACTAAGAAGCGTAAATAGTCGGTTATGACCTCGCTACGTGTTTCAAGTCTTGGTATCGCACCGCTGCAAGAGCGTGTCGCATCTGAAATTCGACAAGTATATTTTTAAAAACTGGGCATTTAGGATACCCTTTACTTTATGTCGCAAATGAAATGCTTATAATAAGTAAATACTAATAGCCTTGTTCTTTGATTTTCGTCCTCGAGTATTTCAGGATGAATTGTTTAAAGTATCCTGAAGGTTTCGAAAGCTGTTAACGAAAGGAGGGTGTAATGAAACTGACCGAGCTTTTACGTGCCAATCGTGGTGATGTTCGGAAAATCAATGCTAGGGATTGCATTGCTGATGCGGCTAAATTATTAGCCGACCACAAAATCGGCGCTCTTTTGGTCGAAGACGACAAAAGTGCCATTGTCGGAATCATATCGGAACGTGATATCGTCCGAGGGATGGGCTTGCATGGCGCCGATTTGCATGATATTTCGGTTTCCGAATTGATGACACGGGACGTCATTCATTGCGCGCCCACTGATACGGTTAACGCCGCTATGGCGATGATGACTGACCGACATATTCGCCACTTACCGGTGATCGATGGAGAGGAACTGGTTGGGTTTATCAGTATAGGAGACCTGGTGAAATGCCGGATTATGGAAGTCCAGGCCGAAACTGACGCGATGCGCCAATATATCTCGTCGTTTTAACCAGACCAATAGGCAGAGTCAGAACTTGCCTATCGTCCAAAGCTTCATGATACCGGCGTAAACTAAGGGTCTCTGACTTAATCAGAGTCTCGCTGGAATCGTTATTTAGCCGTATCCAACGCAAAGTTTGTCTGCGGTAAATGCAGGCAATTTGAGTCTTTGAGTTAGGTGCCCCAATGTTTTTGCTCTTCGTCCGCGACCCTCTCGATATCTTGCAACAAATTTTCTTCTGATCAAAAGTCGAAAATCGAATACAGAATAAAGTATCGAAATTAGACGGTGAACTTATTTCAGATTGGAAAAAAATAGTCGAGAATTTGCTCTTTCAAACCTAACCCAATTTTGTCTTCACACGCCTGTCGTTTGTAATTTCCGGTGACGGCGTATTCGTTTGACGTGGTGACGACAGTCAACCTCAAGGATGCACGCGACGATCGAATCGGTGGTTTCAATAATAGACAATCCGGTGGCGATTAATGATGCAGATATCATGTGTGATGATAGTATTCTTGCTCTGGGTGGGTTACCGAACTTGGCAAACGTCACGATCCATTGTTTGGCATGACATGAGGCATAATGCTTGGCCCACCTAGGTCGGTAAACCTTTTGTATGCTTGCTAGGGGGTGCTCAAGCAGTGGGTTTCCCCTCGATGGCCCTGTAGTTTCTTACGCACGAGTGGCACCCCTGCGTTATTCGAATATCCCAAGTTTTTTGATGGAGGTTCATACTAATGGCTGATTTTGATTGGAATATTGCTACAGTCGCCAGCGTTATCGATATCGCAGTGGCTCCGGTTTTTTTGCTCGCTGGCATTTCTGGCATGATGATGGTGTTGACTAATCGCTTGGGCCGAACCATCGATCGGTCGCGATCATTGCAATCCACCGAATCCGACTTTCTACCCGAGAACCACCGTCGCATGATCGCCAAGGAAAAAACTAACCTTGTGTGGCGCATTCGATTCAGCAATGGCGCAATTAGCCTAGCCACGATAAGTGCCATCATGGTCTGTTTGGTGGTGGTCACCTTATTCCTTGGTAGTATGCTGCAACTGAACGTGTCGGCCATTGTGGCCAGTTTATTCATCTTATGTATGATCATTCTAAGCCTAGCGCTTTGCTCGTTTCTGCTTGAGGTTTTGATCTCGATCA
>CBDTWQ010000325.1:0-2959 GCA_965364115.1 uncultured Gammaproteobacteria bacterium
TCACGGGGTTCACGAACGCCGCAAGAGTGCGCAATGATGCCCACTTCATATTCGATCTGGTCTTGCAGGCTGGAGACACGCTCAGCTTTATTCGTCGGATCCAACCCCCTCTGCAGCTTCTTATCGTGGGTGGTAATTCCAGTTGGACAAGTGTTCTTATTGCACTGCAAGGCTTGAATGCAACCGAGCGCAAACATGAAACCACGCGCTGAAGTGCAAAAGTCGGCACCCATACAAAGCGCCCAAGCCACATTGGCAGGGTTAATTAACTTACCCGAGGCGATCACTTTAACTCGATCTCGCAGACCATGATGACAAAGCTTGTCGATCACCAACGGCAAGCCTTCACGCAGCGGCAAACCCACCTCATCAATTAACGGCATCGGCGCTGCGCCAGTGCCGCCTTCGGCGCCATCGACGGTTATAAAGTCAGGTGCTGACTCGATCCCTCGACGCTTGATTTCGACACAAATTTCGTCAATCCAGTCGCTCGCGCCAATCACCGACTTAAAACCTACCGGTCGCCCGGTGATTTGACGAATGTGCGCAATCATGTCGAGTAAATCTTCAATCGAATTGATGTCTGGATGACGGTTCGGGCTGATCGAGTCTTGACCCGCTCGAATGCCTCGGATCTCGGCAATTTCTTTGCTCACTTTGGCCCCAGGCAGAATTCCGCCTTTGCCAGGCTTAGCTCCCTGACTGAGCTTTATCTCAAACATTCGAACTTGTTCATACTCGGCGAGTTCGAGTAGTTTCTCGTCGCTCAGATTACCGTCAAGATCGCGCACTCCATATTTCGCGGTGCCAATCTGCACCACCAGATCACAACCCGCGGCCAGATGATAAGGTGACACGCCACCTTCGCCAGTGTTCATCCAGCATTTAGTTTTCTTCGCGCCGGTGGCTAATGCAGTCACAGCGGGTGCCGATAAAGCACCGTAGCTCATCCCAGAGATGTTATAGAGCGATCGGGTTACATAGGGTTTTTCGGCTTGAGGACCGATAATTACTTCACCCGGATCAACCGCATCTTCTCCTAAGGTTGGAAATGCGCAGTTGACAAATATAGTGGTGCCAGCATGGCGTAAGTCCTTGGTGGAACCGAATGCCACGGTGGTGTCGACTTGTTTGGCGGCGCGATACACCCACGATCGTTGAGCTCGGTTAAACGGTAGTTCTTCTCGATCCATTGAGAAAAAATATTGTCGAAAAAATTCGCCCAAATGCTCAAAGAAATAACGAAAACGACCCACCACCGGATAGTTTCGCCTGATCGCCTGCTTGGTCTGGGTAACATCTATCACGTAAATAACGATCACCGTTATCACCGCTAAAATAAACGAGAAGACGAAAAGTGTCGCGGTCACAGACATAAAACCGGCAACGAACCTATCGACTGAATCTCCTACAAATGGTAAATCCATCAGTCCCCATCCCCTTGGTGATTAGCTTAAGACCAGCAGCATAGTAAAAGTTTCCCCAACTGGGAAATTAATTAAACTATAACTACTTTCTGAAAATATTGTTACTAAAGCGCCAATTCGGCTGCAACATGAAAAACTATAGCGACTGATTCTTTGCTCCGCTAAAATTCACCACCAATAAAACAGGAACAATAATGGAAAATATCATTAGTTGGGCTAACCAGAACGCTTTCGACTGGGGCCTCAAAATAGGCACTGCGATCGCAATTTTCATTATCGGAAAGTGGATCGCGCGCATTGTCAGCAAACTAATTCAACGCGCAATGCGAAAAGCAGGCACCGATAGCCTGCTAGTTAATTTCATTGGCAACATCAGCTATTCGCTTCTCATCGCCGCGGTTGTGTTGGCAGCAATCGACTCTCTCGGGGTTAATGTCACTTCCTTAATGGCCGTTCTTGCCGCCGCTGGCCTCGCAATCGGCTTGGCGCTCAAAGATTCGCTATCAAATTTCGCTGCTGGCGTGATGATCATTATTTTCAGGCCCTTCGGTCAAGGAGACTATATCACTGCGGGCGGCACTGCGGGCGTGGTCGATGAGATTGGCCTCTTCGCCACCATGATGCACACCGCCGACAACCAACGCGTGATCGTTCCCAATGCGTCGATCATCAGCGGCAACATCATCAATGCTAACGCACTGCCGACGCGTCGAATCGATATGGTTTTTGGGATTGGCTATGACGACAACATCGGCAAAGCGCGCGACATTATACTCGAGGTGATCGAAGCCGATCAGCGGGTTCTTAAAGATCCTGTACCCTCCGTTGTGGTCGGCGAATTAGCCAACAGCAGCGTCAATCTCAATGTTCGTCCTTGGGTCAATGGCGCTGACTATTGGCCGGTGCGCGCGCACATCCTTGAGACAGTTAAGAACCGCTTTGACGAATCAGGGATTAGCATTCCGTTTCCACAAAGCGATGTGCACCTGCATAGTGTGGCTGGAGTCGATAGTGACGCACCCTCGTTAAACTAGAACTAGCGCGGCAATCGGACCTGCCGGGTTAATTCACCACTGCAAAACCACAATTCGTGAATGCATAGACATTAATCCATGCGTATCATCTCCCTTTTTGACACATCAACGGTCGGACATCTTGCATCAGCCATTCAGAGACGATCAAAATTGAGACCCTTGACTAACACTAGCGTTTGAACAAGGTTTTTGAATCCGATGTCTTAGTAGTCGGCGGCGGCCTGTCCGGTCTGTCGCTCGCAAACCAGCTCGCACTATCAAACACTGAATTTGTGTTGCTAGAAGGAAGATCGCGTTTCGGCGGCCGGATCCTCAGCGAGTCGATTGACGGCGTCGGTTTTGACCTAGGTCCCGCCTGGTTCTGGCCGGGTCAACCGCGAATTGAGCGCCTGATCAAGAAACTATCTCTCGACACTTTTCTGCAATATGCCGAAGGCGAGCAAGTCTGGGAAGACGGCCAGGGACAGGTTCAGCGCAATCAAGGTTACGCCTCGATGG
>CBDTWQ010000326.1:0-2957 GCA_965364115.1 uncultured Gammaproteobacteria bacterium
ATGGTCGAGTCACCGGGGTGGTCACTACTGAGGGTGAAATTCGAACGGACTTTGTGGTCAACTGTGGCGGCTTGTGGGGTCGTGAAATTGGTCGAATGGCCGGCGTTAGCGTGCCGCTGCATGCCTGCGAGCACTACTATGCGCACACTGAAAAGCTAGATGATCTGCCGTCAGATTTGCCGGTGATGCGCGACCACGATAAGTGCGCTTATTATCGCGAAGATGCGGGCAGTTTGTTGGTCGGTGCGTTTGAGCCGAATGCGGTGCCCTGGGGGCAAAATGGTATTCCGCTTGATTTTGCATTCGAAGAACTCGAAGGCCACATGGATGAGCAGTTCATGCCGGTGCTCGAAAATGCGATGTATCGGGTGCCAATGCTGCAAGATGTCGGCTGGCGAAGTTTCTTCTGCGGGCCAGAAAGCTTCACCCCAGACGACCAGTTTCATATGGGAGAAGCACCTGAATTAAAAGGGTTTTTTGTCGCTTGCGGGCTGAACTCGGTCGGCATTCAAACCTCCGGTGGGTTAGGGCGTGCGCTGGCCGATTGGATGCATCAAGGCAAGCCGCCAATGGATCTGTGGGGCAATGACATTCGACGCATGTTTCCGTTTCAATCGACCCAGCTTTATATCGAAAGCCGAGTCAGCGAAACCCTCGGTCTGCTTTACGAAAACCACTTCCCGTATCGGCAAATGAACACCGCGCGAGACCTGCGCCACTCGGCGTTGCATGAGCGGATGCAGCAACACAATGCCTGCTTCGGTGAGGCGGCTGGATGGGAGCGCCCAAACTGGTTCGCACCGGAAGGCGTTGAACCGAAATATGAGTATAGTTTTGGCAAGCAAAACTGGTTCGAGCACAGTGCTGCTGAGCATCGCGCCGCGCGCGAGAAAGTGGTGTTGTTTGATCAAAGCTCGTTCTCTAAATATTTGGTTCAAGGACGTGATGCGGTGAAGCTGTTGCAGCGTGTTTCGAGTGCCAACGTCGATGTCGAACCGGGGCGCATGGTCTACACCCATTGGCTCAACGATCATGGTGGAATTGAAGCTGATTTGACCGTGACCCGGATTGCCGAAAATGAATTTTGGGTGATTAGCGGCGCTTCCCAGACGATTAAAGACTTGCACTGGTTGAATTCACATATTGAAGCTGATGAATTCGTTTGCGTGAGTGACATCACCAACGCTTGGGCGATGCTCGGCGTAATGGGGCCTGACAGCCGAGCTTTGCTGTCGGAAGCTTTGGGCCACGAGATGAGCACGGAACACTTTCCTTTTGGCGATTTTCAGGCGGTTGAAATTGGCATGGCGCGGGGTTTTGCCGGGCGCGTTTCCTACGTAGGTGAGCTCGGCTGGGAACTTTATATGCCGGTCGATCAGGCGCGTCATTGCTTTGATTTTCTATGGCAGAAAGGTGGCAGCCACGGCCTCAGTTTGGGCGGCATGCATGCACTCAATTCCTGTCGAATGGAAAAGAAGTTTGTTCATTATGGGCATGATGTTGCGGATCATGACACGCCGCTAGAATGCGGCATGGGGTTTGTCTGTAATTTGGAAAAGGATGCACACTTCATCGGCCGCGATGCGATTCTGAAGCAAAAGGAAAACCGTAGTTTCATGAAAAAACGACTGGTCCAGTTTCTGTTAGAAGATCCAGAGGCAATGCTTTATCACCATGAACCGATCATTCGTGATGGTGTGATTGTCGGCCACCTAACGTCGGGTGATTACGGCCACACTCTCGGTGGCGCAGTCGGTCTTGGCTATGTCGAAGCGGACGAAGAAGTGAGCAAAGAATATATCGAAGCCGGACGTTTTGAAATTGATGTAGCGGGCGATCGGATTCCTGCCAAAGCTAGCCTCGGCGCAATGTATGATCCAAAAGCAGCGCGTATGCGAGGTTAATTGAATGCCTATAAAAACCACTTGTATCGGGGCCTATCCCAAGCCTGAATACGTCAAATTACCCGACTGGTTCAATCACCCTGATGGGCCGGACACGTCAGACCCGACCGCGCTTTGGAAGAAGGCGTTGGACGAAATGGGTTCAAACGCCGCGGAAATTATTGCTCGCGGGGTTGCCGATGCGGTGGCGGATCAAATCGAATGTGGCATCGACATACCCACCGAGGGTGAGATTTCCCGCGAAAATTATATCCACTATCATTGTCGTCACTTGCTCGGTTTTGACTTTACTAACCTGACTCGCAAAGAAGTGCGCGGCGGCACTTATGAAGCCGCATTGCCGACAATTAGAGGCACAGTCTCAATCCGAGATCAATTCTTAGTTGCCGATTGGCAATTGGCTCAATCAACCTGTGATCGCGCGGTAAAGATCACCATGCCAGGGCCAATGACTATTTCTGACACCAACCATGATGCGTTCTATAACGACCCAGCCAAACTCGGGCGTGACATCGCGACAGCGCTCAACGTCGAGGTGTTGGCGCTGGCCGAAGCCGGCTGCCAACACATTCAGATAGATGAGCCCTTGTTTGCGCGTAAACCAGAAGCGGCACTTGATTACGGCTTTGAAAATCTTGAACGGGCGTTTCATGGTTGCCCAAAGACGGTGCAAAGAACCGTGCATATGTGTTGCGGTTACCCCGATCGAATCGATCGTGAAGACTACCCCAAGGCAGACCCTGATTCGTATATGCGAATTGCCGATGCGATCGAGCAATCGTCGATTGATGCCGTGTCCTTTGAAGATGCGCATCGTCACAACGACCTGTCTTTGTTAGAACGGTTGCCGACCACTCAAGTCATATTTGGCGTGGTGGCGATTGCGCGCAGTCAAATTGAAAGTGTCGATCAAATTCGACAGCGCCTGCTGCAAGCACTAAACCATATCGATAGCGATCGCCTAATAGCCGCTCCCGATTGTGGCTTGGGCATTCTCGGCCGCGAACTCGCCATGGCGAAACTCAAAAACATGTCCACCGCCGCCCACTCGCT
>CBDTWQ010000327.1:0-2956 GCA_965364115.1 uncultured Gammaproteobacteria bacterium
GCTAATCCATCGGGGCTAATCAATCGGCGCTAATCGGCTTTAAGAACTATGCAGACTTTTTCTATAACGCTTTAGAACGCAGCACCATCATCTTGTCGATTTGCATGTCTTCGTAAGTGTAGGGAATTCCGCCGACCCCAAGGCCTGACTGTTTAAGCCCGGCGAATGGCATCCAATCAACCCGAAAAGCGGTGTGCTCATTCACCATTACTGCGGAGGCATCCAAATTCTGATAACAGTGCATTGCGGTGTCAATGTCCTTGGTCAAAACAGCGGCTTGAAAAGCAACTTCGAGACTGTTCGCCCGCGCAATCGCCTCGTCAAGCTGGTCATAAGCGTAAACACATATCACCGGCCCAAAAATCTCTAGCTGGCTCACTTTACTCTGCGCCGAAGGTTCTCGCAGGATAGTCGATTGATAGCAGCTTTCAGACTCACGGGCGCCGCCCAGCAAACAGCTTGCACCCTCGCTAATCGCTTGCTGCACCCACTGATCAACCCTCTCCACTTCACGCGGACGAATTAACGGGCCAATTTCAGTCTCAGCCTCTGTCGGGTCACCAATCCGCATTTGCTTGGCTAGCTCGACCAGTCGGTCTGACACTTCATCAACAATACTCGAATGCGCGAACACTCGTTGCACCGAAACACAGACTTGCCCCGCATGATAAAGGCCGCCTTTAGCGATCAAAGGCAGGGTGTCATCAAGATCAGCATCGGCGGCGACAATCACCGGCGCAGCGCCCCCATGTTCAAGCGCACACCGCGCACCCGGCGCTAATTGCGAACGCAACATCCAACCCACTTTTGCGCTGCCAATAAAAGAGAAAAAACCGACCCGCGAATCTGTTACCAGTTTTGACGCAACTTCGAGTTCGCTAGTCATCACCGCCTGACAATATTCAGCTGGCAAACCGGCTTCACGCAGAATTTCAACAAAACGAAAACAAGACAGAGGCGTGTCTTCAGCGGGCTTGACGATCACCGGGCAGCCGCTCGCTATCGCCGGCGCGACCTGATGCACAATTAGATTTAGCGGGTGGTTGAATGCGCTGATAGCGACCACCACGCCAATCGGTTCGCGCCGGGTGAAGGCCAACCGATGCGCGGAACCTGGGTTCAAATTCATCGGAATTTCACGGCCACTTTCCGAACGCAAACATTCCAGCGCATTTTTAACCCCGTCAATCGCGCGCGCCACTTCCACTCTTGAATCGTTCAACGGTTTGCCGCCTTCACTGGCAGCTTCATAGGCCAGCTGTTCGAATCGCTGCTGCATAATTTCAGCCGTTTTTTCGAGAATTTGAACTCGCACTTTCGGCGGCAACCAACGAGACCGATCACGAAAAACATCATAGGCTGTTTGCAAAGCGATCTCAGCACCCGCCGCATCAATCACCGGCACTTCACCGATCACGCTAAAATCCCACGGCGCACTAACTTCATGTTGGCCGACCAATTTCGCGCCGGGCACCATCAGATTAAAGCCTTTTTTCATCTACTTAACCGCCCCATATTGGACAAACTAAATTGGGCAAACAAGGTTGCCGAGTTTTTCAGTCAATTTCATGTTCTCAGAATAATCAACCGGGCAGTCAATCAACACCACCGTATTGTCTTTGATCGCCTGCTGCAGCGTGGGCAGTAAATCATTCGCTGATTCAACCCGGTAACCTTTGGCACCGAAGCTTTCCGCATATTTGACAAAATCTGGGTTGCTGAAATCGATTTGAGTATCGCGACCAAATCGCCGATCTTGGTGCCATTTGATCAAACCATATTTGCTATCGTTCCAAATCAACACAATGATGGCCACCCCGATCCGCAATGCGGTCTCAATTTCTTGTGAATTCATCAAGAATCCGGCATCACCAGTGACCGTGAGCGCGGTGCGATCAGGAAAGGCCAATTTGGCCGCAATCGCGCCTGGCAGGCCGATCCCCATTGAGGCAAAACCATTTGAGATGATGCAGGTGTTAGGACGTTCCGCCTGATACATCCGCGCCATCCACATTTTGTGCGCACCGACATCGGAAACAACGATGTCTTCTGGCTCCAAAGCTTTGCGCAAATCGAGCACGATTCGCTGTGGCACCAGCGGAAAAGACTCGTCATTCTCATGCGAATTCAATTCTTCAACAATGGTTTCACGCAGGTTTTGCGCCTGTGAATTAACCTGAGGTTTGGCATTGGCCGCAATCCCTGTGAGTGCCGCGCCAATATCGCCAATCACACCACATTCCAACACGTAATGCTCGTCAACCTCAGCCGGGCTGAGGTCAATATGAATGATCTTGGTGGTTAGATTGCTGTTCCAAAGATGCGGGTGATATTCGATCATGTCATAGCCAACACAAATCACCACATCAGCACGGTCAAAGCCGCAAGCAATGTAATCGTTGGCCTGCAAGCCAACCGTGCCGAGCGACAATTCATGCGAAAACGGAATACTGCCCTTCGCCATAAAGGTGGTTGCGACCGGAATATTAAGTTTTTCTGCAAACTCAACCAGCGCATCGTCGGCGCGCGCGCGCACCACACCATTACCCGCCATCACTAGTGGGTACCGCGCATTGCTAATAATTTCGGCCGCCTGTTCGATTTTGTCTGCTGGCGGCACCGGTGGCTGTGCGCTTTGCACTTTCAGCGGTGTTTTTCCCTCAACCGTCATCGCTGCCACATTTTCTGGAAAGTCGATAAAACTGCCACCCGGTTTCTCGGCTTGCGCAGCCTTGAATGCCTTGCGTACGATCTCACCGACAATTTCAGGCTCACGAATTTGCACGCTGTATTTGGAGATAGGCGCAAACAGATTCACCAAATCCAACACTTGATGGCTCTCCTTGTGCATCCGCGTGGTGGCGCCCTGCCCCGCAATGCCGACTATCGGTGCACGATCCATATTGGCATCAGCAAATCCGGTGACCAGGTTAGTCGCACCCGGCCCGAGTGTGGC
>CBDTWQ010000328.1:0-2956 GCA_965364115.1 uncultured Gammaproteobacteria bacterium
CCTCCATTTTATTATCGCCTAAGCTATCTAGCGCTGAAGTGTTCGCACTGCTGATATCATTCGCCGTGCTGAAAGAGACCCACTCAATTCCATTTGCTCATTTAGCCGATGCTGGCTTGAAAAAAATTGAGCAAACTTTGACCCGTGATCGTGTTCTGGAATTGCGCAAAATTCTAGCCAATGTTTATATAGGTCGTTCGCGCCCCAATATTCCACAACCTACTTTTCAAAAAATCGACGTTTCGGTGCTGCCGGCATTTGAAACCTGCTTTTTGCGTTCACAACGAATGCGGTTCCGCTACACAGACCGCGAGGGTAACAAGACAAAGCGGCTAGCTGATCCGCATGCCATATTGGTGCTTTCTCCTGCTTGGTACCTGGTTGGCTATGATCCAGATAAGGCGGCATTCCGTCATTTTCGAATGGATCGAATTGGCAGCGCTACCGTGCTGGAGCAAACCTTTCGCCGTCAAACATTTACCCTAGATGAAGGGGTCTGTCCTTTTACTGCTTTTTCGTTCAATTGAAGAAAAACATCCGACTCTGGTTAGTGCGTGGCGCGATGCATGATCGCCCTGGCTTTCTACTTACGACTCACTAACGGTCGATACAGCGCATGTAAGCCTGCTCAAGCGAGATGGAATCAAATTGGTCGATACACGCAGCGGGGGTACCGGTGAACTTCATCACACCATCGTGCAATATACCGAACTGATCACAGATATCTTCTGCATCGGCGAGTAAATGGGTGCTGTAGAGAACCGTTTGGCCGATTGATTTTCGGTCACGCATCAACTGCTTGAAGTGGTAACGCGCGCGCGGATCAAGCCCACTCAAAGGTTCATCCAGAATGATCAAGCAGCACTGCAGCATGAAACAACTCACTAACCCGAGCTTTTGCACCATCCCTTTTGAATAGCTGCCGGCCTTGTGAGCGAGCCGATTCGACGGAAAATCTAGCTGCTCGCAGAGTTTTTCAATCTGCTCGTGATTCGTTTTCTGCTGATAGACATCTGTAACAAACTCTAAATATTGGCGACCACTAATGTTGCGTTTGATATTGAATTTTTCAGGCAGGTAGACTAATTGTTTGCGGCCTTCTGTGTCTCGATTGTCGGCACTGAAAAGAGTTATTTGAGGCGGTGATATGGGTCGAATTAAATCAAGAATGATTTTAATCAGGGTCGATTTACCAGCCCCATTAACCCCTGCGATGGCAAAGTAACTGCGCTCAGGAATATCGACACTAAGGGCGTTAAGAATTTCGAGTCCGCCAACCGAATAAGACAAATCACTGATTGAAACCGCAGTTTGCATTTAAAACTCTTCAACTAAAGCGAAAAAAGCCCGCCTATTTAGCGGGCTTTGAACTGCCAAACTGCTCTATAGACGGAAAGCCATGTCATAAGAGAGATTGTCGGCATAGTTCGTAGCAGCGGTGGCAGCGGTGCCAGCGGCGGTTCCATTTAACGAATCATTCGTTTCAACGGCCTGCACACGCCCCTCATTAGGCTTTCCATCATCAAGTCGATTTTCCAAGATCTTCGCAATCGGTCCTTCGATGGTGCCAAAAACAGTGACCGTTCCAGCGATGCCCAGAGCGGTGTTCTGCACTCCAATTCGACCACCGTAAGCGTTAGTTGGGCGTGAAGAGTCGGTGGCAACGCCTGATATCAAACCAGCAGCACGCAAATGCGCAAAGAATTTCTGGGTTTCTTGAGCGTCAATGGTTTCGTCCCAGGCGCTAACATCCTCAGTCGCGGTACTCCAATCATCACCGCCGCCAATTCCACCGTCACCGTCGCCATCAGCACCCGCCGCGGTATACGCGTCAAAACGCGCCAAAGCACCATCATCATCGCCAGGCAGCTGTAAATATCGGTCTTGATAAGAAAACATCGCCGCGGCGATGCCGGCGTTGTCACTTTCTAGCCGCTTCAGTTTCGCGTTAGTGATCATTTCCTGACCTTTTAATACACCGCCGATCAACAGACCCACGATAACTAATACGATAGCGATTTCAACCAAGGTGAAACCTCTTTGCCTTGCTAAATTCATTTAATTCTCCACTTATCAAAGTTACTACAAGAAACTTGCCGCTTCCCAAAAACTAAAGCATTAAGTATGCCAATTCGGACAAACCACTGTAAAACAGCGATTAGTCTGAATGTCTTCGAGTAATATTTAAACTTCAAAGCCCATTCTGTTGAGATTCAAACAGTCTTTGTTGGAATTCCGACAATTTCGATTGAAGAAACCGCTTTTCATCGGGGTCGTGAACAGCATCGCTTACCAGCATCGCCTGAATTATTGTGATCGCCGATTCCAACTCATTTAATTCGGCGAGCAATAAGAATTGGAAGTCCCGCGCCCAAGCAGGCATTTGCACCGAAGCCGGTTGACGCGCAATTTTCCCCGCCAGGCGCAAAGCTAGCTCCAAATCACCGAGTTTATGTTTGGCGACCAGGCTCGCCTCCACTAAACGCCTCCAATGTAGCTGCGGATGATCGTCAAATCGCCGTTCAATAAATGTGATGATTTGACGCAATTGATTCGGCTCAGCGGTTGCAACATAGACTCTCGACGCTAACAACATCGGATATTCAGCGCTGCCGCTGAGGTCACTCAATCGGTCTAACCACTGCACCAACAACGAGTAATCGATCAGCTGATAACGAAAGTGTTGCCCCGCCTGGTTATCATGCAACTGTAATTTGATCGTCAACAGAGCAGCAAACAATTGCTCCGAGCCCATCGACAAGCCCCGGTAAGTCTCACTTTCATAGGGATGCTTTAACGCTTGATAGCGCACATTTGAATCGGCTAGCGTTTGTCGATGATGGAACACCTGCAGGCCGAAAAATAGCACAAAGGAGAGCAACAGCGGAGTCGGCAAATGAGAGAAAGGCCGCTCTGAACGCCGCATTAGGTATTGAACTCTTTGCGATAAAAATCA
>CBDTWQ010000329.1:0-2955 GCA_965364115.1 uncultured Gammaproteobacteria bacterium
ACTATACGATTGCATCCACCGCGTCATGTTTACCAATCATTTTGTCAATAACACTTGACATACAAGCCGGTGGTGTCTACTATTTAGTCAAGCATACTTAACATTAAGACAAAGGAGTTAGACATATGGACAATTCAAAAGGCGGTTCCAGTGATTGGGCCGCGAGCAATATCAGGAACACCATTCGCCTCAGATACTGGACTACTGCCTGGGTGCTGAGCTCTGCCCTGACCGCTTTCGGGCCTAAATTGATATGGAATTTCCATACTGGGCTCACGATTCTCGGGGTCGTCATCACTCTGGCAGTCGGTTTTGGAATGGTCTTGGCGAACAAGCAATATATCCAGGGGCTAGATGAATTGCATCGAAAAGTCTTTCTCGATGCCGGGATGCTCTCGCTAGGAGTGGGACTCGTGTGTGGTCTTAGCTATGAGATGCTGGAAGACATCAAGCTCATAACGTTCGACCCCGAGATTTCACACCTAGTGATTCTGATGTGCCTTACTTTCCTTACCGGACTCATCATGGGCCACAGGAAATATCGATGAAGAACCGGCTAAAAGTCCTTCGAGCAGAACGGGATTGGACCCAGGCTCAGTTGGCCGCGGAGCTTGAAGTATCCAGGCAAACGGTCAATGCAATTGAGAAAGGGAAGTTCGATCCCAGTTTGCCACTGGCCTTCAAAGCTGCCCGACTCTTTGGGATGGCGATAGAAGATATTTTTCAGGATCAACAAGGGTCTTGATCCATTCCAAGAAATGAGAGCGCCACGATGAATAAATTACTGTCAGCAAATCGATCCCTTTGCAACTTCGCGATCGCCATTACGATCTTCGTCTGTTCGATCAAGGCCCACGCGATCGTCATGCGCCACGATGTCGATCCCGATGCGTATCTGCTCAACGACTTCGTCTATCAGTCAGTCGTTGCCGTCAACGGTTGTACAGCAACTCTGATTGCGCCGCGGTGGATACTCACTGCAGCACATTGCGTCAATGCGGCGTCAGCCTTGGGACCGCTACGAATCGTGGCCGAAGATGTTGAAATCGTGGTAGAGCACGTCCATCCCGGATTCGTCTCCGCTAGTACACTTATACATGACGTTGCCTTGTTGGAACTGTCGACGCCTGTCAGCGGCGTCATACCGACACATCCATACGAAGGCGAGGATGAGCTCGGACAGGTAATGAAACTTGCCGGCTTTGGTGACGTGGGTGACGCCGCACGAGGTATTTATGAAAGATGTTCACCCTGTGATCTGCGTGGCGCCGACAACAAGGTGACAGTCGCCAATAACTTCCATTTACGTTTTCGCTTTGATGACCCGCGCAATGGAGCTAGCCTGCCGCTCGAAGGTGTTGGTGGGCCGGGTGACAGTGGTGGCCCGGCCTTTATTGAGAACAGCGCTGGCCGCTTTGTCGCGGGTGTTAGTTCTTTCGGGAGCAAATCCTATGGTGATTTCGATCATTACATACGGGTGAGTCAGGAAGTGGATTGGCTGCTGGAAGTCATGGGAAACGAATACCCGGGATATTACTCGGGTCCGCTGTATTCTGAAGTTGAACACAATGATCGGGCGCCAAACTATGGAGGTGGCGGTTCGGTTGCGCCTGTCTTTCTGTTGCTCACACTGGGTTGGGTTTTGTGTCGAAGGACGGATTTCGCACTGGGCAATGATCGAGAAAACCGTGCGATGACAAAAACTAGGCGTGCCTGCAATCAAGAGTTTCGTCGTGAAATTCCTGAGGCAATGTGGCGTGAATAACGAAAAACAATTCAAAGATTGACCGGCTGCTTTGGGTCAGTAGCAGCCGCTCAGTAGTTTATCACTTGGGAGGCTGGTATCGGCCAGAAGCGGCCGCTCAACTTCGTCATAGGATTGGTTGATTCTCGATCTACGCTATGGCACTTGAGATAATCGTCTAGTAACGAGCAGCAGTGTCAGAACACTTGCTAAGAAACTCGTTAGAAACATCCATAGAATGCTTTTGCCGAAAAAAATCCAGAACCCGGGGTGCTTAAGAATGTCGAGCCAGCTATCGATGCCACCAGCAAACGTCAAGGACGCAAAAGACAGTGGAATCGAAACCAAGGTGCTGGCGACTGCCGCATAGAGCAATATGACGCTAGTTTTCATATCTGTTCTTCCAATGACTGCTTTGGGTCAGTAACAGCCTCTCAGTAGTTTAACAGGCGGGCGACGGCTTTCGGCCAGAAGCGGAAGTCGCGCAACGGTGAAATCCAATCGCGAGAGTACAAGGGTTGGTCGGACTTCATGCGGGAAAAACTCGACTCAGCCTAGTCGAGGCCAAATTCGTCAACCAACTTGTATAGCTTGTCTAATTGTTCGGCCAATTCCGGCACACTCTCGATATAGTCGATATGGTCGCGAATCAAGTAGTACTCATCTTCTGATCGTATCTTACCGCGCGCAATAATCTTTTCTCGCTTAGACGCCAGTTTCGCAAAAAACTCAGGAAACTCCCTGTAGAAAACTTCCCTCGACTTGCTTAGTGCATCATCTTTTTCGTTGCCGTGTCTGTTGCCTGGGTGCAAAATTTCCCCAAGAAACTGCAACTGCGCAGTAGCAACTTCACTCTTTCGGGCCTTTTTTAGAACGTCACCACCCGGTCTGATTGCCTCTAAAATTTCAGATAACCAGTCCGCCGTTGCAGAGGACGACTTGTGAGCATTGTCCCGAAAAATAGGAATGATTCCCTCAAGAACCGTCAAAACTCGGTCATATTTTGTTTGACGCTTGATCTGAGACATTGATTCTCTTGAGTTCTAGCAGTCTTCTGAATGCAAAAGTGAAGATTAGCATTCTGTTTTGATTCCAATACGAACGGCTGCTTTGGGTCAGTAGCAGCCTCTCGCTACTCTATCACCTGGGCGGCTGGTTTCGGCCGAGGCTGTGTAAAAAGAAGATATTTGAGACTGACTGACAGTTTAATT
>CBDTWQ010000330.1:0-2954 GCA_965364115.1 uncultured Gammaproteobacteria bacterium
CAATGCTGGTATTGCCTGAAAGCGATGGTCAACCCTCGTTAACCCGCTTGCCGCAGCGGGTGATGATCGCCTGGGATGGTAGTCGCGAATCTGCACGAGCGCTAAGAGACGCCCTTCCTTTATTGGCCGAGACGAAAAATGTCGACGTGGTGTCGGTCTCTTCAAATGAGACAGAAGCCACTGACATCGCATTGCACATAGCCCGACACGGTATCGAAACCCAGGTGCACTTAGTCGAAGGCAGCAGCAATGACGCGGGCGAGACTTTGATTAATCAGGCGATGTATTTGAACAGCGAGCTAATCATTATGGGTGCTTACGGTCACTCTCGAATGCGAGAGCAGATTCTTGGCGGCACCACCAGACACATGTTGGAAAACTCACAATTACCGCTACTGTTTTCCCATTGATGCTGTCGTCCAAGCTAGGTTGCGAGAGACAAAAGTTGAAAATAATCTCCACTGTTTGCTGACAACGAGATTGAGCGAGTGAGATAAATTGATTCAAAACAACGCCGATAGTACAAACCAAAGCAGGTCACCTGGATTACAGCGCAGCATTTCTCTGCCTCTATTATTATTCTATGGTCTGGGCACCATCTTGGGCGCGGGAATTTACGTTCTGGTGGGACAAGTTGCCGGCCATGCAGGGCATTTCTCTCCGCTGTCATTTTTAATAGCGGCGATAGTTGCGGGTTTTACAGGCGTAAGCTACGCCGAGCTTTCCGCTCGATTTCCGCTCAGTGCAGGTGAGGCCATTTATATCCAGGAGGCGTTTAAACTTCCTTTTTTGGCCACCCTAGTTGGTCTAATGGTAGCCGCAAGTGGAGTCGTGTCTGCCGCCGCCGTGACCCGGGGTGCGGTTGGCTATATGCAGGTTTTCATCGATTTACCCGCACCCATTCTAATCATCGGTTCCTTACTGATTCTAGGCACTATAGCGATCTGGGGGACGTCGGAATCACTAACAGTTGCAGCCATCTTCACGTTAATCGAGATTGCCGGATTGATCCTTATTATCTGGGTTGGTCGCGCCGCGTTTTCGCTCGAAGAGTTTCGCCCTAACGATTTCATTCCGAGCATCGAGGTTGCCAACTGGCAGGGGATATTTTTCGGGGGGTTTCTCGCATTTTTCGCCTTTATTGGATTTGAAGACATGGTCAATGTTGCTGAAGAGGTAAAGAATCCGCAACGCAATTTACCCCTAGCCATCCTGTTGTCTCTGGCAATTGCAACCATTCTGTATTTGTTAATTTCCATAGTCGCCGTGCATCTAGCCAGCGCCGATGAGTTGGTGGCCAGCGATGCGCCACTCGCATTTCTATTCCACCGAGCCACAGGGCTAGACCCATGGATCATCAGTATCATTAGTATCTTTGCGGTCATTAACGGTGCATTGATACAGATTATTATGGCCTCCCGCGTGCTCTATGGAATGAGTCGCAATCAATGGCTTCCGCAGATTTTTAGTAAAGTTCATCCGCAAACCCACACCCCATTTGTCGCGACGGTGACAATTTCTGGCCTAGTTTTAAGCTTCGCTCTATTCATCCCTTTAGTCACCCTCGCATCGGTGACTAGTTTTGTTTTGCTGCTAGTGTTTATACTGATAAATCTCGCTTTGATTAAACTAAAAAAGGATCGGTTAATAGCACCGAATATGCGGGTTTACCCGATCTGGGTGCCGGTCTTTGGCGCGCTGAGTTGCGCTGCTCTGCTAGCTTCTCAACTGTTCTCTTTGTTGATCTAGCGCTGGATAATTCAATCGACAGATGCCTACAACCACGAAATTCTTATAATGGTTTTTGAGTCGAAATATAGTTCATGATCGATCTGGTCGCAGCCGACGTTTGATTGAAATTCTTCAAAACTCAGAAAACAGAATCTAGATCTGTAACCCCTATTTTGACCCCTCGCTCAAGCGTTGACGCACCCTTATAAAGGCACCGTTCGAGGTGTTAACGGATAATTTTTTAGTGCCGTCTATTCCTGTAAAATTCGTGTCTCCTGCTTTCACAAGAATCTACTATTTAGATTTATTTGGTTCTGGGCTGCGCGCTATTGAAACTCGGGATCGCTTGTATCATTCGAAGTCCAGCCTGATCGATGATCACGTTGTGATCAGTCTTACCAACCTCTTGCAGTTTTGCACTTTTCTAACTCTATCTAGATTTCGAGCAAGCACCTCGCTCGGGCTATCTTATTCACCGAACCAGATTTATCGCACCACAAGGACAGAGCATTTAGCGTGACGCACTACCTTGGCCGCGGTGGAGCCAATTAAATAGTCCTGTAGTTCCGGCTTATGTGAGGCTACGATTATCAAGTCCGTTTTGGTCTCTTCGGCAACATCCAAAATGGTCCTATAGGTGTGCCCCGTGCGAACATCCACGATCGCGTTTATCTCGGCTGTGTTAACAAGATCAGATAATTGTTGGTGCGCTCGATGACGAGACTCGCTTGCAATATCAACTGGCAATGAGGATGCGATCCATTGAGGAATTTCTTCTATCACATTTAGAAAGATGAACTGACTACTCTCGTTTCCCTGAGCAATAGCAATATTCAAAATAGCCTCTGACTTTTCTAAATGAGCGACATCGATAGGAACCAAAATAGTTTGGTACATGATAGTGATCCATAGTTTAGTAAATCAAGATAGTATCTCAGATCATTTTGTACTAACTGATCAAAATCAATTAAACAGTAACGGAGGCAGTTCAAGCTTGAATTAGATTACCCATTAAACGGCCACTGCCATCTGAGGCCTCCATCATTCTTCCGTGAAATACAATCTCTTTACCCATCAGGATGCTGACCGTTATCCATTTTTCTAGCCACCCAAGTAACCCACCTCAGAATTAATTCCAAGCAGCTCAACAGCTAATCCTTTTTGGGCCTGCCTGACCGACTTGATCGCCAGCAATTTTGCATAGCGAATCGGGATTGACTATC
>CBDTWQ010000331.1:0-2952 GCA_965364115.1 uncultured Gammaproteobacteria bacterium
CGGCTTTGGGGCCTTGAACCGCTAGTGGCCAAATTTGCGCTTCTTCGATGCTGACTTTCAAACCGAAACCAGTCGCAAGCCCCTTGGCCCAAAGCGCTATATCGCTATCTGCGATTGACACAAACCATTGATCGTCAGCTGCTTTGATTAACACCGGGTCGTTAAGTAAGCCGCCGTTTTCGTCGCACAAAGGCGCATATAGACCCTGACCAATCTTGGCAACGGAAATGTCGCGCGGGGTCATCAATTGAACCAGCCGCTGGCTATCTGGGCCAGAAATCTGAATCTGTCTTTCGCAAGAAACGTCCCAAACTTGAACATCATTGCAAAGACTCCAGTAATCGTCTTCAAGGTTATCGAACACCGTCGGCAACAGCATGTGGTTGTAAACGGTGTAGGCAGAGACACCGGATGATTCAACCCGGCGGGTGAAGGGTGTCGCGCGGGTGCGACATGAGACGCTGAGGTTCTTATTTATCATTCTGGGTGTTAAATCTTCTTTAGATTGTTTCGGTGGTATAACGCGGCGACTATTTTAGGGATCTGTTGAAGGAATGATTTTTCAAAAATCACCGCGTTGTTATTCAAACACGACTTGTATCCGATGACTATTTTGGATTAGGCTGTCGATTGTGGCTGACCCAGGCAATCATCGGCAGTTAAAGGAGGCAACGCTAGTTGCCTCTCCCTGTAATGGTGTTTGCACTTTAAATGATCGAGAAATATGCGTCGGTTGCTTCCGTCGAATAGACGAAATTTGCGCTTGGGGCTCTTCTGGAGAGATCGAACGCGCTCAAATCGTCGAGCGCGCAAATCTACGCCAAGGCAAGATGCATCAAGTCTAGCTGCGACAAGGCAAGGGCAGTGAATGAACTAGACCAGCTCAGTGCCCACGACATTCGTGATTGTTTATTTTCCCAAGGCGCTACGACTTATGACTTACCGCCAGAATCATTGAGCAGTCGGAAGCGAGAAGCGGCGGTGATGATTCCTTTCCTCCGAATTGAAAACGCTTGGCACATCCTGTTCATTCGCCGCACTCAAAACGAAGGTGATCGACATAGTGGTCAAGTTGCTTTTGCGGGGGGCAAACGTGAGCCTGGGGATGATGACTTGCTCGCCACAGCTTTGCGAGAAACCGAAGAAGAAGTCGGTATAGTCGCTGACGATGTTGAAGTGCTAGGGCATATTCGACACCATCACACTATCAGCGAGTTTGAAGTGCGCCCCTATGTCGGTTTGGTGAAATGGCCCTATCCGCTTAAGCTCGACGGAATCGAAGTGGCGCGGGCTTTCACGATGCCTCTTGCGTGGCTCGCCGAGCGGTCAAATTATCGATTTGAATCACGCCAACATCCTGATGCCAAACGCCCTTGGCCGGTGATCTATTACGAAAACTATGACGGTGAAATGTTGTGGGGTGCAACGGCCAGAATGATGCTTTCGCTAATTGATCTGCTGCAAGCGGAGAAGCCACCTAATTCGAAGCTTCAGTCGACTTGAAAGCGCTCGTCTAGTGATATTTCTCGGTGGTGAAATGCCCCGGATCTCGACGACGATGTTTTTTCATTCCACGTGAAACCAATTCGGCACTGACATCGGTAATCATATCGGAACTGCCACACATCATCATATGCGAGTTGTCGGGATTGATCGAAAAACCGGTGTGCTTCTCTAATTCACCGCTTTGCATCAGGTTGGTTACGCGCTTATTTAGCGCGCCATCAGAGGCTTCGCGAGTGACAATGGGCACATAGCAAAATTGTTCCGGATGGGTTTTCATGACTTGCTTGATCACGTCTTGATAGGCTAATTCTTCCGCATGACTGACTGAGTAACACAATATGACTTGGTCAAATCGTGACCACACTTCTGCACATTTCAAAATCGCCAGAAAAGGCCCGATGCCGGTGCCGGTCGCCACCATCCACAAATGCGGGCAGGCGGGAATTTCATCGACGGTTAGAAACCCAGAAGGATTATTGGATATCAACACCTCATCGCTGGCCTGCAAGGCAAATAGACGAGGGGAGAGCGGGCCGTCTTTAACCTGATTAAAGTAAACTTCTAGATATTTCTCTTCGGGCGAGTTGACCAAAGAGTAGGGCCTCGCCAAAACGGTGTCTTCGTCATCCTGCAGACCCACCCGCACGAATTGGCCCGCCTTATAACCACTCAATTCAACCTCGATAATCAGCGCGGTTAGATAATCGTTAAGACGACGATTCTCAACCACCTTGCCCGGCAACCATTTCGCCATCTCAAGCGACCAGCTGTTTTAAGCTGTAGGAACAATTTTTTTCCATGGAACTCAAATACAAATCTTCAAAGTCGTCGACCACCGATGCTTTCACTGCTGGCAAAGCGAGCAACCGCTGGCCCCACGCCGCGATTTTCGGCATGGTTTCAGAATCGATCACAGACATTTTGTGTTCGCCCACTGCGTCTTGACGAAACAACGGTGCGAATGCGGTGTCGGCTAACGAGAACTCATTATCATTGAACCAGGGACCTTCGCCAAATTGGCCTTCAACACGAATTAGTTGAGCAACCAGTTGTCCGCGAAACCGCTCATATGATTCTTCATCTTGACTCATCTTCATCATATAAAGATTGCCGATCATGTTAGAGGCAAACTCAATCCAAGCGCGGTTCTTCGCGCGTGCAAGCGGGTCTTTGGGTTGCAGCGCACCATCGGTGATGTCATCTAGATATTCGTTGATCACCGCCGATTCAAATAAGACTTCTTCACCGACTTTGAGCACAGGCACCTTTTGCAGCGGAGAAAGCTCGATAAACCAATCGGGTGGATCGGCCAGATCGATGTAAGTAATCTCGAAATCAATGTTTTTGTGTTTCAGTGTGATGACCGCCCGCTGCACAAATGGACAAGTTTTAAAACTGATTAGATGAATCGACATTGATCTCTCCCCGAGTTCGATTTAGTTATTT
>CBDTWQ010000332.1:0-2930 GCA_965364115.1 uncultured Gammaproteobacteria bacterium
CCGCGCAAACGTAAATGCACTGATGCCCGCGCAACTTTTGAAACCGCACCCAAATGTCGGTTTGTAGATACTCCAGCATATGGCCGATGTGAATTGGGCCATTGGCGTAAGGAAGCGCACTGGTCACTACAATGCGGCGAGGTTGCGGGCTCATGATTGACTGCGGTTCAATTGGAAACGGCTCATTCTAGGTGCGATGATTCGTACTGTATAGGGGTGGATCTGACAAACACTGAAAAACTAAGTGATATTTGTCATTCGGCTCAGGTAAAATGCGGCTCCTCGGCAAACCTGTTAGCGACGATAGAAACTTTATGACAACTCAGAAATCTGATATTGAATCAATACTGGGTCAAGTGATTGACCCCCATGCAGAAACCGACCTGCTGACCAGCAAATCGGTTAAATCGATCGAGGCGGATGGCGATCGCTGGAAGATTGTGATCGAGCTCGGTTACCCGGGCGCCGGATATTTTGATCAACTGCGTGAAGAGATAATTACCGCATTGGCCGGAATCGATGCCGAGGTCGAGATTTCAAGTCAAATTAAGTCACATGCAGTGCAGCAAAATCTGAAGCCGATGAAGGGCATCAAGAACATTATCGCGGTTGCCTCAGGCAAGGGCGGTGTTGGTAAATCGACAACCGCTGTCAATCTGGCACTCGCGTTGCAAGCGGAGGGCGCCAATGTGGGCATCCTCGATGCTGATATATATGGCCCCAGCATTCCACGTATGTTGGGTTGCCAAGGTCAGCCAGATTCCGCCGATGGCAAAAGCCTTGAGCCAATGATCGGGCACGGCATTCAGTCGATGTCGATCGGCTATCTGGTGGAAGAGGATACGCCAATGATATGGCGTGGGCCGATGGTGACTCAAGCGCTCGAGCAGTTGCTCAATGATACGCGCTGGCAAGATGTCGATTACCTGATTGTTGATTTGCCTCCAGGCACCGGCGACATTCAGTTAACGTTGGCGCAACGGATTCCGGTGAGCGGCGCAGTGATTGTGACAACCCCTCAAGATATTGCGCTATTGGATGCTCGCAAAGGGTTGAAAATGTTTGAAAAAGTGGAAGTTCCGGTGCTGGGAGTGATTGAAAATATGAGTATTCATATTTGTAGTCAGTGTGGCCATAGCGAGCACATTTTTGGCGAAGGTGGTGGCGCTAAAATGTCGCAAGATCATGGCGTCGATCTGCTCGGCTCATTGCCGCTTGATATCCGAATTCGGCAACAGGCGGATAGTGGGAATCCCACTGTGGTTGCGATGAGCGATGATCAGATTAGCAGCATTTATCGCAGTATTGCGCGCAGAACGGCGGCCAAACTCGCCTCTCGGGCGCGCGATCACTCGGCCGCATTTCCAAACATCGTGATTCAAAATACTTGAGCATCTTAGCTCCCAGTTATCGGCTGGCCCGACTTCAGCCGATAACTGGAAGGTGGTTGATCGACGCGATTGTTTTGTGGTCGTCGAGGTCTTCAAATATTCATTATGAAATCCATTATGCAGCCTGATTTTCAATATTGAGTGAGTGTCTTAGGTTTCAATCCTTGATCTCAGAGTGCTGCGACACGAACTGAATTTGTGACCTAGGTACCATTTTTGTCATTATTTGACAATATTTGTCAGGTTTTGTGTGTACTGGTTATCAGTTTCTCGATAGGAGTGAGGAAATATTTACCTATTATCAAACTAAGCTGTTGGCATCAAACTTGCTCGGTTGGTTCTCAATAATATTAAAACATTGAAACAATTCACCGAGATTATAGGAGTATTCTGATGCAAGCAAAAACCACCGAAAAGCGGGCCCACGGTTTCACCTTAATCGAATTAATGGTGGTGGTTGCGATCATCTCAATTCTCGCGTCATTAGCATTACCGATGTTCACCGGTTTCACTACCCGAGCAAGGGTAAGCGAGGGCTTGGCTCTCATGACAGTCGCGAAACAGTTGATTAATACTACCTATGCTTCCCAGGGCTCGTTGACCAACGCAGCGGTCGAATCCGGTTATCAGTTTGGTGATCCTACCGATAATATCAAAGATATCAGTATCTCGGCTGATTCTGCCGCAATCATTACGGTTACTTTTTCAAGCAAGGTTGGCCCAGATGACCCAACGATCGTATTTGCCCCCACCTTTGCGCAAGGTCAGCCGATTCTCTGGAATTGCTCAGGCGGTAGCTTAGCCGCCGAGTCTCGGCCGCAAAACTGTCGATAGGTTCGTCGCTTCAGATCCATCTCTTCAATCGCCTCGACTATCAGCTCATCAGTTTTAGCGATCGCTATACGCAAATTCAAGGAAAGGTTCGGCCAGAAAAAAATCGACCAGTTAGACTATGGCTGGCTAGGCTACGTCTAAAGTGTTAAGTCTTGAAGGGCTAGGACAATATACTCAAGTTATAGAGTTCCCAACTGATCAGCGATGCATACATTAAAAAGATCACGGTGAGCAGATAACCCACGCGCAGAAACTTCAACATTTTAGCTTTGGCTAGATAGACCAGAATAAAAACTCCTATTCCGGTGAGCGTCATTTTAGTCAAAATGAACACTGTGAGCCCCGCCTCGATTGCCGCTAACATGACTGGGTTGGCCTCAATCATCCCCAGCTCCAGCAAACGCAAAGTAAAAAATGCATCCATTGCGCTCATCGCGATCGATCCCATTGAGAGCAACAACATTCTAGGCTCGTGCCAATCAAAGAAAAATAAGGTCTCGTCCCTGTTGCAGATTGACCGGAAGCGTTGAAGAAAAGAAGATTCCGAATCTATCGAATCGGCCTCAACTTCTTTTTCAGGTGAGTATTCAGTGATCTCGCTGGTCACTTTCTGTGTTGTCAAAATAATCGTTTCCCTTCTTTACAGCTCTAATCGTTCAAGTTTTGATAGTCAATGCTAGACCCTCTGGTCAAGTTTGACTGTTG
>CBDTWQ010000333.1:0-2924 GCA_965364115.1 uncultured Gammaproteobacteria bacterium
GCAAAACTCTAGGGTTCTTTTAGAACGGGTGTCCCTAGTAACCAACTGTCAACCATGGTCACTTGTTATCTGTTGCCTTTTTCATACCGTTTCATCATCTCGGAGTACACATCGCCGTCTCTCTTACCCACGCTTAATGCTGCAACCACTATATCTTGATCGTCAGCGTGGTAGGTTAAACGAAGAGGCGGCCGCATTCTTTTTATCTTGTAGAGGTTATGTCCGCCCAACACCCTTGACCCTGGTAAATGAGGATTATCCAATCGCTGCTTTAACTTCTTTTTGAAATAACCTTTATCTGCCTCTGACAGGCTGTTCCATTTTTTCAAAGCATCTGGATGAAAATATGATCTAAATACTCGACTTGGAACCAGAGTCTCTTGTTGGCTTCTTCTATACAGTCAAGTTTCAATACCTGATCAAGTGAGTTCGTGGTTGATTTCATGTCATATCCACTACCTTAGGCCGCTATCTGGTCATAATACATTGCTCTTAGAGCGGATATCCCCGTTAACCGAGAGGCTATTTAAACCGCAACTGCCTTGCTTTGTTAGCTTTACATACTATGATGCGTGGGTTGATGTGTAGATTTAGGTGTGAAAATGGCTACAAACCTTTCAATTGATGCAAAATTACTCGATGAAGCCTTGGTTATTAGCGGGTTTTCAACCAAAAAAGACACTGTAAATCAGGCGCTTACGGAGTTTGTTCAGCGCCGCAAGCAGCGCGAAATAACCTCGCTGTTTGGCAATTTACCCCAAGACGACAATTATGACTATAAAACGGGCCGAAAATGAGTGGCGTGCTTGTAGACACTTGTGTTTGGTCGCTAGCTTTTCGCGGCAGGTCTACTCGCGAAACCAATATAGCCGAGCAACTAACCCAATTAATTGATGAGAGCCAAGTTAAGATTATTGGTGCCATTAAGCAAGAATTGCTATCCGGCTACACAGACAAAAATAGTTACGATAAACTTCGCCAAAAGTTAACATACTTCCCAAATGAACCCGTACTGGATTCCGATTACGAAGCCGCTGCAGAGTACTCAAACTTTTGCCGCTCAAAAGGAGTGCAAGGTTCTCATACAGATTTTTTAATTTGCGCAATTTCGATACGAGCTAAATTTAAAATTTACACCACGGATAAAGATTTCAATCACTTCGAAAAGCATCTTCCAGTTGCACTCCTCAAGAAAAACTAACGCCGCAAACAACGGTGGCAAAGCCAGAGAAGAGCAAGCAGGGACGCCCACTCTGTCGTTGGCAATCATCCGCTCCTAAGCGTAGGCTTTTGATCTTCGCAGACAAACGGAATTGACTGATGGCCCAACCCCGCAAAGCACTGATCTCTCTCGACGATACACAGCCTACTACCACATCACCCCACGCTGCGTACCCAAAACACTTCGTGGGGCAGGCTCTGCGTGGTGCCTTTCTCTGCGGTAAAGACAGCTACTCAGACTAGGACTATGAGCATCGACGTCAATGGGTTATGGATCGCATTCATTTGCTCTCTTGACTCTTTGCGATCGATGTCGCAGCCTAGGCAGTGATGAGCCATCACTATCATTGCTTTTAGAGCGGATGTCACTTTTAATCCCCAGCGTGTACTTGTCCGTTTTTGTTCAAAAAGATACGCTTTTATAAATTAACAGGATTGCCGCTTAGAATATCACTGACGATAGAGATTAATTCCTTTCCTCCACCGCAATAAACTAGGTCGCCTAGCGTTGCTAGAGAGGTTTCATTTATATTCGGTCTGGAGCGCACCGGTCATAATAAATCAGCTTTATCTACCGGCTTATTTTCGTCACTGCGATTAGGTGAAATGGAAGTGGCAAATTTTAACGCGATGGCCGCTTCAACCGTTGGCACTTTCACGGTATGTGGGTTCGCACGCAAACTATGACAGTAACTTTGGACCACCTCTCGAAACTATGGAAATCCGTCTTTTACTAAATCAATTCGTTCGGGATTTTTTTGATTGGGCTTTTTAGAATCAAAGGTGACGTGGTAGATCCGGTCGTGATACTTGAACTGGCTGTAAGTTTTATCGATGACTTTGGCGGCACGAGCAAAATCGGCACCGCCAATAATAAAATCCACGTCGAGGTCGCACGCGCAGTGCCAGTGTAAAAAGACAACATATGCCCGCCAATTAAGACATAGGACACTTTTTGTTTTTCAAGCAGCGCTATAACCTAAGGGGGATTGACGGCATCATCGATCTGTTGACGAGAGAGTTCATAAGACTGTCGCAAGTTATCGATGCTTTCCTTCATAAAGCAATATAACTTATGTCGTCAATGCCAAGCTGGCGTAATTCAGACAGCGATTTTTGGGCGCCTGCCAGGGTCGATTGAATGATTTGCCGGGCTGCTTCTTTAGCATCGGCGAGCGTCAGATGAGCATTGGCGGTGTCTTTGGGTACTTCTCGAATCAAGGGTGAGCACGGGTTTATTGCCACTACGATATAAGCGACATCTGATTCCTGATAGGGGTCATCGACTTTATTCACGGGGTTGGTTTGCATCAGTATTGCATCCGTCACATCCGCCTGAACAGCGTTGAAATAATCCAGAGTTCGATGGTTCTTGATGATCTCGATCCCCTTGTCGGTTAAAGCGATATCAACCTCTTCTCCCGCTTTCACCCGTAAATGCGCCAATATTGCACTGGAGAGTCTAAGGCCGTGGCTGTTACCCCATTCGGAAACTTTTAGCTTCATTTTATAACACCTCAAGGATATACAATGTATATCCATTATAGTTCTAATGAAACATTGCTGCTATAAGAAAAGCTCTTTCAATGGCATGAGAAGTGAGAGGGGTAGCTAACATGACAGTCACTTTTAAAGAAGCCTTCGACTTCTTTGAAATCTATTAGCGGGTAGACTCGATAACTCCCGTTGGTTTTGGAGTAGCA
>CBDTWQ010000334.1:0-2924 GCA_965364115.1 uncultured Gammaproteobacteria bacterium
ACGATGCACGGTCTAGTGATGGTTTTTGGTGCGATCATGCCGGCTTTTGTTGGTCTCGCGAATTGGCTGGTGCCGATGATGATTGGTGCGCCAGACATGGCGATGCCTAGAATGAACAACTGGAGTTTCTGGATTTTGCCTTTTGCGTTCGGAATGTTGGCATCAACGACTTTCATGGAAAGTGGTGCGCCGGCTTTCGGTTGGACTTTTTATGCGCCTTTGTCGACCACGTTTGCGCCTGACTCGACTGACTTTTTTATCTTTGCGGTGCATTTGATGGGCATATCGTCAGTGATGGGTTCCATCAACATTATTGCGACCATCCTTAATATGCGTGCGCCGAGCATGACTCTAATGAAAATGCCTTTGTTCGTCTGGACTTGGCTGATCACCGCTTACTTGCTGATTGCGGTCATGCCGGTTTTGGCGGGTGCGGTCACGATGATGCTGACTGATCGACATTTTGGCACGTCATTTTTTGATGCAGCTGGTGGTGGTGACCCGGTTATGTTCCAGCATATATTCTGGTTTTTTGGTCACCCTGAAGTTTATATCATGATCCTGCCGGCTTTTGGCGTGATCTCGGCGATCGTTCCAACCTTTGCACGCAAGCCTCTGTTTGGTTATAGCTCGATGGTCTATGCCACCGCTTCAATTGCGATTCTCTCGTTCATGGTTTGGGCGCACCACATGTTCACGGTTGGAATGCCGGTGGCTGGTGAACTTTATTTTATGTACGCGACTATTCTGATTTCGATTCCGACCGGAGTTAAAGTGTTCAACTGGGTTACAACGATGTGGAGAGGTTCGATGACCTTTGAGACGCCGATGTTATGGGCGCTCGGCTTTATCGTGATGTTCACCATTGGTGGTCTGTCTGGCTTGATGTTGGGCGTTGCACCGGTCGATACACAGTATCATGACACCTATTTCGTCGTCGCACATTTCCATTACGTGCTAGTGACAGGTGCGCTCTACTCGATAATAGCGGCGTTCTATTATTGGGTACCCAAGTGGACTGGCAATATGTACGACGAAACACTCGGCAAGATCCACTTTTGGTGGTCAACCATTGCGGTTAATGTGCTGTTTTTCCCACAGCATTTTCTGGGCCTTGCCGGCATGCCTAGGCGGATACCCGACTACTCATTGCAGTTTGCCGAGTTCAACATGATCTCGAGCATTGGTGGTTTTGCTTTTGGTTTGGCGCAGGTCTTCTTCCTCTATATCGTGGTCAAAACGATCAAGGGGGGTAAGAAGGCCACTGATCAAGTTTGGGAAGGTGCTACCGGTTTGGAATTCGAGAAGCTACCCTCACCGCCGCCCTATCATAGCTTTACGATAGCGCCTGAGGTCAAGTAACCGGGCTTTGCTGACGATGATGCAAGATGATCAGAGCCGCCATAGCAACCTCGATTCGACCGCCCGGCCTAAACGCATCGGGATTATCGTGGTAGCGCACCTGCTGATTGTGGTTGGCTTTTTTGCGGCCACCTTTATTTGGGGGGCTTTTGAATGAAGATCCGTCCGCTAAGATTGGCGATGATTCCTGTTCTGATGTTTGGCTTCGGTTTCTTGCTGGTGCCTTTGTATGATGTTTTTTGTGATATTACCGGTTTGAATGGGAAAACGGGTCGCATAGAAGCGTCTGAAATTGATCTCAGCACAGTCGATCAGTCGAGAACGATTGAGGTTCGCTTTCTAGCGGTGACGCATCCAGGGCTGCCTTGGAGCTTTGAGCCCGTTCAGAAGAAAATGGAAGTGCACCCTGGGCAGATCTACGAAGCGACCTATCGGGTTCGCAGCACGAGTGGCAAAGAGACCTTAGGGCAGGCAGTTCCGAGCGTGTCACCAGGGTTGGCTGCTGGGCATTTCAACAAGACGGAATGTTTTTGTTTTGTCCAGCAAACGCTTGCTGCATATGAGGAACGAGATATGCCAATGCAATTTGTTATTGGTCCAGAAATTTCGAATAAGATTGAAGAGATCACCTTGTCCTATACTTTCTTCAGTCTAGACAAAAGTTAAGGAAACTCTGATTATTTCAGAGCTAGCCTCAAATAAGATTAACGCATTGACGATAGAGAGAGATAATTGATGAGCGCCGCTTCACACAATGAATACTACGTGCCGCATGGCACCCATTGGCCCATAATTGGTTCGATCGGCTTGTCGCTGACGGTTATCGGCATCGCTAATTTTTTGCACGGTACTTGGAGCGCAACGCCAATTTTTGTTGGCTTGGCCTTCTTGTTTTTCATGCTCTACGGCTGGTTCGCACAAATCATTGATGAATCACTCGACGGGCTCTACAGCAAGCAGGTCGATGCAACCTATCGCTGGGGGATGGCATGGTTCATCTTCTCAGAAGTTATGTTTTTTGGCGCCTTTTTTGGCGCCTTGTTCTACGCGCGGGTTTACTCTATCCCGTGGCTCGATGGGGCCTCTAATAATGATGCTACCGCCCAGTATCTGTGGCCTGATTTTGTCGCTTCTTGGCCGTTGCTGGAAGTGCCACTGGTGGAAAAATTTAGTGAAGCCAGAGCTGCTATGGGCCCGGGTGGTCTGCCAGCGTTGAACACCGCCATTTTGTTAACCTCGGGTTTAACCCTTACTTTTGCGCATTGGGCTTTAAAACGTCGAGATAACGATTGGGTGGTTTATTGGTTGTTCGCCACAGTGGCGCTTGGATTTGGTTTCGTTGTGTTACAAGTCTTTGAGTACATGCATGCCTATCAAGAGTTGAACCTTCGGCTTGATTCTGGAATTTACGGCAGCACTTTTTTCCTCCTAACGGGATTCCACGGGTTCCACGTTACGATGGGTGCAACTATGTTGTTAATCATAATGATTCGAGCGGCTAAAGGACATTTCACGCCTGAAAAGCACTTTGCTTTTGAGGGCGTAGCTTGGTATTGGCATTT
>CBDTWQ010000335.1:0-2924 GCA_965364115.1 uncultured Gammaproteobacteria bacterium
TGTTCAATACTGAACATGTTTTCTGACAATGATGCCGTTCTATTTCGAATTTCAGGGCATCATTATCCGATACAAAGCGGATCATTCAACAGACCGCTGGCTAAACCTAATGGACATAGTCAGTGACTATTTCACAGAAACAGGTTCAATTCAGACTTTCCAGTAATTTTTTATAATTCTTATTGTCAGGATCATTCTCGAGTTTGCTCTGCAACAGGCTTCTTGCGGTTTTGACCTGGTTATTTTTAACCAATGCCTGCACGTAAGTATCGACAATGTCGCCATTTTCACTGAGCAACTGATAGGCTTTTTCGGAATAAAGCAATGCATCTGCCGGTTTCACATCGAGGCTAAGCCAGGCTAGATTGTTGAGAAACACCACATTGCCGGGAAATTGATCCACTAAAATTCGGAAGTGCTTGATCGCAGCCTTATCGTTTCGACCGATGCTAACAGTCGCGATGAAATTTCTTAGGTCGTGGTAGTTCGGAGCCTCGGATAGCTCGACTTCGACTGCGGCAAGCACAATATCAATGTTCTCCGTATCTGACTTGAGTCTTGCTGAGAAATACTTCATCAAAAGTGGTTGAGTTGAAGCCGCTGGCAAAACCCCAGAGTCCAGTAAGTCCTTATAGATGGTGGCTGCTTCGGCGAAGTTACCCTGCTGGGCCTGAATGTTGCCGGCCAGTTCTTTTGCAATTGCAATATCACCTCGAATCAAGAGCTTTGCAACCAACTCCTCAGCTTGCTTGTATTCGCCAAGAGCCAAATAACCCATTGAAAGTAAAGGTGCGGTGCTAGAATTTATCCCAACATCCTGCATCAATTGGGAATTAACGCGGCGCAAAGATTCTAGATTCTTAGTGCTCACATAATGCCGATACAGTCGTATTGCGATCTCACTGTTAAACTTTAGTCTCAACGATTCTTCAAGCAATGCTAGAGACTCTTCGGGTTCTGAGCGGCGTTTGGCTTTAGCCATCAGGTTAATTACCTGGCTATCAGCACTTTCCATCAAGGGTGCCAAGCGATCGATCGCCTTGGCATTTGCGTCTTGGTTGATGTCATAGTTAGCCAGAATCAACTGGGCAGTTTGGTAATCATTGTCCTCAGCTTGGATTTCATCTAGCCATTGGTAGGTGCCGGTGTGATTAAATTCCTGCAGTATTCGATTCGCCAATGTAAGTAATAATCGACTATCGCCATCGAATTTCATACCCGCCTTGATTTCTTCAAGAGCCTGCTGATAGTTACCCGTTTGCAATTGAGTGACAGCAACCAGGAAGGCGTTTCGCTTGTCCGGTTTCTTTAGATTCAAATCACGGTAAATCTCATTCGCGGCATCTAAATTACCCGTATTAGCCTCCACAAAGCCCATCATTCCCATCGAATGCAGGGTATCCTGTTGACTATTAATGTAACTTCGAGCTTCATCGGTCTGATTCATCTTCAAGTAACTCTTTACAACCAAGTACTTTAGGCTGAGCGGCTGATCCGAATCCGTCGCGAAGCCTTTAATAATTCTTTTATATTCCTCTAAATCGAACCAAAGTTCAGCGAGGCGCAGATTAAACACATCGTTGCCCGCATCGATGCCTACCGGGCGAATAGTTATCAGTGCCTTTTTGTTGTTCTTTTCCAGCAAGTGCGCGCGCGCGAGCAACACTCGCTGGTGATTGTTCGCCGACAGCGAACTATACATATTGATAGTATCCTGCGGGCGCGCCATCTTGTTATAGGCCTCGGCCAAGAGGAGTTGCATTTTCTGACTTAGCCTCAGCTTGAACGCCTCGAGGCTGGTGACAACGGATTGAAAATCGCCCTTACCAAGATGGGCCACAGCCAGCAACTGTGCCACCTCGGCATTGTTAGAACTAACCTTTGGCATGGTTTTAATCAGATTAATCGCATCATCAAATTCTGATCGATTGATATGTTTCTTCGCATTTTGCAATATGGCGTAAGTGCTTCCCTTATTGTGTTCCAAAAAGCCTTTATAGAATTTATCCGCCTGCTCAGGTTGCTCAAGCGCGATGCGGGTTTTGACGAGTAATTCAGCCGCCTGAACTTTTCGCTGATTCAGGAATTGAGTGTTGTCTGTGTACTTAAATCGACTCAGAACTTTTTCCGCATTCTGATTTTGGTCGAGCTTATAATAGGCACTGGCGAACACCAGCAATTCCTGTTCCGAATAACTTGACTCCTCTTGATATTTCGCCGCAATTTGATCGAATTGACCTTGCTTGAACATCAAAACTAGAAGCTGTTCTTTAGCAGCGGATGACTGATTGCTTTCAAGCCAACCGACCGTCTGTTTAAAATTGTCACGCTCATAATAGTCGATCAGAATTGCGTGGAGTCTGGATTTTTCCGTTTCCTTATCGGATATATTGGTAACGAACTCATGCTTGACTCTGGCTATTTGTCCTTTGCCCAGGTAGGCATCGATCACTCCTTCGGTACATATTTGTTTGCAACCAAACTCGGTGGCCTTGTTGAAATAGAATATTGCGTCATCGTAATACCCCACTTCGACAAATATGGAAGCCATCGCGCGGTAGGTGTCGGGTTGATCCGGGTTTTTGATCAAATCCTGCGACAATACCTTGATAGCCAACTTCGGATAATTCTGCTCCATGTAGGATTCGGCCAACTCAATTGGATCGCCTGCGGTCTGGCTCTGCTCGCAACCCGACAGCAATGTCGATGCGACGAGAAAAAAAATCAAACTGGATCGATAGAAAGTGGTGGGAGTTGGTTTCAAATTAATCCCTTAATAACCTGCAGAGTGTTTATCGGCTGAAACATACGGCACCTATTTAAGCAGGATCAACTCGGATCGTCCATCAGCATTTACTCAATTCGTGATTCACATCATTCAACGCAGCTATTTGCTCTTGATCTGCTTCTAGTTCTTATTCTGC
>CBDTWQ010000336.1:0-2923 GCA_965364115.1 uncultured Gammaproteobacteria bacterium
AATTTGTTTGGCGGTTATCTGGCGCGTTCCATGGGCTTGCCAGTGAAGCAGTTCATTTGTGCCAACAACGCCAACCATGCGTTGCATACCGTTTTCTCCAGCGGCCTTTTTGCGAAGAAAGATCTGGTTCAAACGATCTCGTCAGCCATCGATATTGTGGTGCCTTACAACTTCTGGCGTTTTTTATATTTCGTCTCCGGCAGTGATAGTGAGCAATTGAATGCCTGGATGAACGAGTTCCAGAAGAGCGGCCAAGTGCAACTCGATGCCGAAACGCTTGCGACTATCCAGGCAGGCTTTGCTTCGGTTGCAATTTCCGATGCTGAAACCAGGAAAACCATCAAAGACACTTATGAAGCAGCCGATGGTTATTTGCTAGACCCGCACACTGCGGTGGCACTTGCTGCGGCCAACCGGCTAAGAGACACGCTGCCGAAACAGGCGAAGATCATCTGTTTGGCGACCGCCCACCCGGCGAAGTTTCCGGCCATTATTATTGATTGCCTCGAAGCAGGCGCCGAGCTCCCAGAGCAGGGGAAGCATGCATCTCTGGAACGAGCGAGCAAGGTTTGCCAACAACTCCGGCTCTGTGATTTGAAAAATCTGGAGTTCGCCTTAGTTGATGCGATGAGCAGTTGAATTCAGCTCACAAATCACGCCCGAAGAACAACATACCCATTGAGATTCGCTTGGTTTAATGGTTATGTCGTCACCGAAATTTACAATCGATTCACTTGACGGTTATATATGGTTATTAAACACGGATAGATATTAAACACGGATCAGCCGATTTTTCTTAAACCAAAAACTGAAACACGAGAACTATAAAATGTCCCAATATCAAGCAAAAATTAGCTGGCAAAGGCAAGCTGACGAAAACTTCAGCCAGTCTGAATATAGCCGTGGTCACGAGTGGGCTTTTGATGGTGGCGTAACGGTTCCGGCGTCTTCCTCGCCCAGTGTTGTGCCGCTGCCCTATTCAGTCGAAGCGAATGTGGATCCAGAAGAGGCATTGGTTGCTGCCATCTCTAGTTGCCATATGTTGACGTTTTTATCCATTGCCGCTAAGCGAAAATTCATCATCGACAGCTATGTTGATGATGCTCTAGGCACGATGGAGAAAAATGAACAGGGGCGGTTATGGATTAGTCGAGTCGAACTGCGACCAGATATCGTTTTTTCTGGCGACAAGAAGCCGACCTCGATGCAAATTGAAAAAATGCATGAGATGTCACACGATCAGTGCTTCATTGCCAATTCGGTAAAAACTGAAGTGACTGTCGAAGTAATTGAATAAAAAAACAGTGAATTTGGGAGAAATGCCATGCAAGACCTATCGATCGAACTCAAAAACCAACCCGGCGCCATCGCTGAGATGGGTAAGGTTCTGGGCGATGCCGGAGTCAGTGTCGAAGGTGGTGGTGCTTGGGTGGTAAGTGGTATTGGTGCTGCACATTTTTTATTTGCCGATGGTGAGGCCCAAGCCGCTAAGGAGGCGTTGGAAGCGGCGGGGATAAAGGTGTTGGCGGTGAATGAAGTGTTAGTGCAGCGTTTAAAGCAAGATGTGCCGGGCCAACTCGGGTTGTTAACTCAGTGTATGGCCGATGCTGGGGTTAATATCGAAGTGCTATACAGTGATCATGACCATCAAATGATTTTGGTCGTAGATAATATTGAAAAAGGAAGAGCAGTATCCAAAGCCTGGTCGGCAGAACATGCGGCCTAAGTTTTCATTCAGTCTCGATCAAACGATGTTGACACCAATCGTGGGAGGCAGAGCGAGGCGCGAAGCAGACAAGGATGCCAAAGGCTAGGTATACTTCCTAAGTTGAAAAACCTAATACCCGCTTAACAGGAGAAAAACGTGCCACATACGCCACTTTTGGCCGATCTGGAAAGAGCCTTTGACCTCTTGATTCAGGTAGATGAAAGCAAACTGGATTTCGCCCCTGACGGGAATGTTTCCGAAGACCTTCGGGAACTGGGAGGGTTGGAGCATTATCCGGTGGATTCCCACAAGGAGAACCTGCGGGCCAGAATCAAGGCCGTCGCAAACGCAGGAGATAAGCTGAAGGCGCGTGACCCATCCGACTATGTGTCAAAACTTATCATCGCATGTGTGAGGCTCGCCCCGCCGAGCGACGATTAACCCAAACGCTATGAGATAGGTTGCTCAGCAGAATGGGGGTCACCCATTACGCTTCCGATCAGGCGCCTTGAGCCAAATCGCTGTCAAATGCTTAGAGTGTTCGTCCTAAGTAAATGCTAGGTAAATGCTGTAATGTTTTAAGCCGACCTCGGAGAATTTCATGATTCCAATAGAAACACTGATGCTTTTTCTGGTAACCACTTTTGTTGTTGTGCTTTCGCCTGGCCCAGCAGCAATCGCAGTTACCGCTGAATCAGCGTCAAATGGGTTTAAGAGGTCTGTTCTAGCCATTTCTGGCATAGCTGCCGCAAATGTTGTTTTTTTTGTCTTGTCGGCCACGGGAATCGCCGTGCTCATAATCGCGTCACATACGCTATTCTCAGTCATTAAATGGGTGGGCGTTGGGTACCTTCTTTACCTTGGGTTCAGTGCTATTTTTAGTGATGCGGGCCCTTTAAGTATTAGCCCGTCAAATAATAAAAAAGGGAGTAAATATAAAGTATTTCTAAGAGGTTTTATCTTGGAAATTTCCAACCCCAAAGCACTTTTATATTTTTCAGCATTACTGCCGCAGTTTATTGATATTTCTAGACCAGTCATCCCTCAGTTAGCAATTCTATGCGGCATAACCATTTTTATAGATTACTTTTGCTATTCCCTTTATGGATACTTGGGCGCTAAATCAGTTAGTGTTGGTATCAAACCCATGGTCATTAAATTGATAAATCGTACCGCTGGCGGCATGTTGATTTTCGCCGGGGTGAAAATGGCCTC
>CBDTWQ010000337.1:0-2911 GCA_965364115.1 uncultured Gammaproteobacteria bacterium
AACCGAGTGACCGAAAAAGCCTGCAGCGCGGCTTCAGGAGAGCCGGCTGTGATGACTTTCTGATAGGCCAGGACTAAATTTGCCAAGGCTTCAGTGTCTACTTTTTCAGTGTTTGAGGAAATCCACGTGAGACCGCCCTGTTGGGCTTGCAGCAGATGCATCGCAGTTTTGAGGTCACCCCGATTGACCGCCTGAGCCAGTTGGCCAATCGCTGAACTTGGATCAAAACGATAGCTACGTTGCAGCAAAGTAATCGCAGCGCTAATTTTATTGTCATCGGCTGAGGACGAAAGCTGGTTTTCAGTTCCATGGCCTGTGATATCGCCGAGCACATTACCAGCCGCAACTGCCGATAATTGGTCACGGTCGCCGAGCAAGATTAGTCGCGTGTGGGAGGATAATGCGTTTAATAAGTGATACATCAAGCTCAGGTCGATCATTGAGGCTTCATCGACCACAATGCAGTCTAGAGGTAGCTGCCGGGATGTATTAAATTGGTAGTTTTGGTGCCGATAATCGAGCAACCGATGGATCGTCGTGGCCTGCGTGGGAATTTTCTCCAAAATCGAAAGATTATGCATGGTTTGCTCGATTTGTGCGTGAATCGAATCCATCATTCGTGCAGCCGCTTTGCCGGTAGGTGCGGCTAAAGCGATGCGTGAATCGGGGTTTAATTCAAGTAATTGAATCAGAATACGGATAACGGTTGAAGTCTTGCCGCTGCCCGGGCCGCCCGAAATCACGCTGAATCCTTTTTTGATCGAGTTTTTAATAGCGGCTTGTTGTGAGGCGTCAATCATTTGATCATCGAAGGTGATTGTTTGATCGCTGGCGTGTTCTGTTTCCAATAGGGCCAAAATCTTATTCGCCACGGTTTGCTCATAATGCCAGTAGCGATTCAAATAAAGACGAGCCCCTTCCAGCGTTAAGGGAGCGCGTGTTCCGGGTACGGCAATGCAATGGCTGTCTAATAAAACTTGGCGCCAAGCCTCGATATTAGAAAACTGCGGCATTCTGGAAACATCGACTTGATTGCTTTTGAAGTAAGATTGACCGATAAACTGCGCAAGATCGACGCCAACATCGCCGTTTCGATGCGCTTCGCTAACCAGTGCGGCACTGAGTGCAACGGGGTGGTCGAGTTCGACCTGGCTATGTCGCGCGATAAAGTCGGCAAAATAGTAACTCGCCCAGCTTATCTCGTTGCAACTGGCGAGTTGCTGCAGATAGTGGCTCATAGGTTTAGTTCGAGCTTGCTAGATACGGATAGTTGTTGGTTCCAGGCAGTCATAAAAGCCTCGCTCGGGCGCTCGAAATGAACCCCAAGCGTGGGTCCGCTCTGAGGCCGCATCGCGCGTAAAAACAGGTAGTAGGAGCCGCCAAAATGCTGCTGATACTGATAGTTTGGCAATCGGTGGTCGAGATATCGATGCAAGGCCAGCGCATAAATCAAAGACTGCAAATCGTAGCGCCGCTCAATCATTGCTTTTGCCAGCAAAGGCGCGCGGTAGTCTTCAAGGCTAGACCCTAGAAAATTACTTTTATAGTCGGCTAAATAGAATTTTCCGCGGTATTCAAACACCAGATCGATGATCCCGGTGAGTAAACCACGAAAATCTGTTGTATCAATCGGAATTAAGGGCTGGTCTGTATTTTGCTGAATTAATTGGTTGATCGAATGGACGTCGAAATGGTTTATCGAAAAATCAAATTGAAGCTCATTCAAACGTTGATCGGCAGCCACCCGATTCAGTCGTAAACCCTCCAAATCGAGGTCGGTAGCAACTATTTGGTTTAGCCAATCAACTAGCAAGCTGTGTTTTGAAGGATCGCTGATTCCAAATTGGGGTGCTAGCAAGGCAATTTTCGCACGACTTTGGTGTTCGATGTTTTGTTGAAAGTCGATCTCTTCGAGCAGTTGGTGCAACAACAGCCCAGTGTGACTGCCGGCCGGAAAGTCTAAAATTGCGTCATCTTGGCTGCGGAGTTCACCCATCTGAATCGGCTGATGCACATCCCTAGTCAAACTGCTAAAACTGCTGATTCGCCATTCACTCTTTGAGGGGCGCTGAAACGAGCTCAACTCAGGCACCTTCAAGGTCTTTGATTGCTTCTCAATCGGCTTACCCGCTGCCTGGATCGGCAGCGGTTTGATCTCAATATTGGGATTGTCGCTGATTAGTTTCTGAATATCCTGAAATATCTCTCCAGCCTCTTGGATTCCGCTAGGCAGGGCAGTCTCGAGATCGGCGGGGGATTGATCCGAATGCAGCAGATAGGCCAATGCCGAATGCTTTGGCTGGCCGCTAGCCCGACCATTGCCAACATCTCCCCAAGCCAAATAAACTTTCGACTTTGCTCGCGTTAGGGCGACATAAAGCAAACGCAAGTCTTCGGCTAAACGTTCTTTCTCGGCCCGAAAACGATGCGCATCGAACTGTTCTGACCCGAGGTCAAGCCAGGCTTTGAATTGATCGTCATGGAAGTGCAGTTGGGTTGCGTTTTTGGTGGCCAGTTTGCAGCGCCATGGAAAGGGCAGGAAAACCACCGAATATTCGAGACCCTTACTTTTATGCAAAGTAACAATCTTCACCAGATCAGCATCGCTTTCGAGGCGTAATTCAAACGCTTCATGATTGTCGCCCTGCATTTGCTCGGCGAACCAGCTTAGCAGTGCATCAATGCCAGATAAGGATCTAGACTGCTGTTGTAATAATTCAGTTAAGTGGGTCAGATTGACTAGTTTGCGCTCGGCCCGTTGTTGATTGGCCAGCGCTGCACCTAGCTCGAGCCTTTGGGTCAAGCGCGAAAACATCGCAATGAAACCTGACTTTATCCAGATTTGATGCAGCGACCGTAGCTGCTCGACCCAAGACTGCCAACTATCATCGTCCTCGATAAGCGCCGTTAG
>CBDTWQ010000338.1:0-2907 GCA_965364115.1 uncultured Gammaproteobacteria bacterium
TCGACATATCGGTGTCAAAACTAGCCGCTCATATACATAAGCAAATTTTGATCGCAAGCACCACAACCAAATAATGAGATTCAGCACTTGATCAACTCGTTACATTTTAAAGGGGACGTTACCCTTTAAAGGGTAACGTGATGGCGGAATAATAATTTGCACCTGGGAAGGGCACATAATTCAACCAATCGAGGTTGCCGTCCGGGCCGGAGATGAAACCATCGATATTGGTGACTGCACCCAATGAAGAAATGAATCCGGAATATTAACGCAATAGTGAGTTTGACTTCGGTTGCATGTGGTGGGTGTGGGATGGCGAGTGGGTTGACTGTCCTTTCGAAGGTGCCTACACAGGTATGGGCGTGTATTGGCAATACATCACGGTCATTCCAAAACTGAATAAGGTCGTGACGCACAAATCTGTGCTTTGTGATCGAACCAGTTGAAGAGAGTGCCGGGGGATATTGACTCGATTGGTTGCCTCGCGAACGATGCCATTCTGCTCATAGTAGAGTCCATTCACGCAATTTTCGCTACATCAATCCGGCAGCTTATCGTATTGAATTGTGTGCTCATTGATATCTCGCACAATGAAGATAACTGATTAATCGAGCCGCCGATGCGGAACGACATGCGTATTGATGACAAAGATGACTAACGAACTTTGCATTTATATGACAGGTCTTCCGGGAACCGGGCAAATTCCGCAGCGCTAGGCGATTGGCTAGGCGATACCCCCGTTTATGTTTCTGACCCACCTACCGTGCAGCGGCTGTTGACACTTGTAACCGCGTCTTCCCGCTAATCATCACAAGAACTCTGCAATCTAAAGCGGCAATCTAGAGATTGTACCTTTTGTTAGGCGATCAGACCGCTGGGTCGGCTGGCCGAGTAGTGCTTTGCCTTAGTGACTATAGCTTCAGTATCGCTGGCGGTGGCAATGTCGAAAAATCATGGATAAGGTACTTCGAGTAATTGGCTTGGTTGGGGGCTTTTAACCACATCCGTTTTGGCTGCACAGCCAACCTGGCAATTGATTAGCCCTGTGCAGCAATTGCAGGGAGGCGAACATGGCCTGCTCCGCAGCCTTCAACTGGAAACCCCACCGGCCATGATCAGATTTCGACCGACTTGTTTTACGTCAGCTATCTCAGTCATGAGCTTGGTCATCAGTTCAATGCAGAACACACTTACAATGGGACCAGCAATACCTGCGGTGGTCAACGGTCTGGATCATCGGCGGTGGAACCCGGGTCAGGTTCTAGCGTCATGAGTTACGCAGGAATATGCGGCGCCGAGGACTTGCACAGCGAATCACATTTTGGCCTGCATGGGCACAGTATTTCCACGATAAACAGCTTCACCAATGCGCTCGGCGGCCAGTGCGATGGGTTGATCGCCACCAATAATGCAGACCCCGGCATCAGCCCAGTGGCAGATATAACAATTCCTGCCAACACGCCGTTTCGCCTTGATGCCAGCGTGGCCGACTTGGACTCGGCTAACCTGCTGTTTGCTTGGCATCAAGTTGATCCTGGTGACTCGATGGGCGCGACTGACAGCGCCCGTTTCGGTACGGATACGGGTAACAACCCGTTGTTTCGCAGTTTTGAACCACAACCTGATAGTTGGCGCGACTTTCCAGCCCTTGGAACGCAGCTGCGTAATCAGACCGATGCCGCTGAAGTCATTCCGAGCCGAACGCGAACGCTCAATTTTCGAATGGTGGCATTTGATGACGAATATGGCCAGGATCAGGAAGACGTAGCGGTAACTGTTAGTTCTAGTCCCGGTTTTCGGATCACCTCGCATGACAGCGGCGGCAGCCTTGATACCACGTCAAGTTATCAGGTAACTTGGGATACTGCTAACACCGATGTCGCGCCGATTAACTGCACCAAGGTCGATGTGGAATTGATCGCCTTCAGCTCGGGTCACACAACCCATTCACGCCACATGTTGGCACCCGATATCGATAATATGGGCTGCGTTGACATTACCGCGCCGCTTGCTGAGTCGAATCCGCGCGCCAGAATTCAGGTCAGTTGCCGCAACAACATTTTCTATGACATCTCCAACAACGATCTCAACGTGCTCGGCAGCAACAGCGCACAACTCGATGACAATGACTACGATACTTTTTATTACAACAATGGTTCTACCCACAGTGGTCGGATTTCGCAGGCCCACGACGACAGTCTCGCAGAAAAAGACTACCGAGAGGCTGCAATGCCCGCCTGTGCCACCTATTCGAGTGATTCCGACGGCGGATCCGGAGATGGCGGCGGCGACAATGAGGATGACAATCAGGTGGGGGCGTTCTCTCCATTCGGACTAATCTCCTTGTCTAGCCTGTTGGCACTTCTGCAGGGGCGACGCCAGACAGTCCGTTTAAGGCAGGTTGCTCAACGTTCTTCTTTAGCAACCAAATCGTATCAAAATCTGGCGAGTGGGGTTGTCCGCAGAGTATGCACTTTTGAATTCATCTAACCCGGATGCAACTCATTATTCCAGAAATTGAAACTAGTTTTTCTGAATGCCTGTCGAGCTTTTATCACCTACTTTTATCCCTGCATCAGTCTAAAAAACTGATACTGAGATCTGAAGTGATTGGTTAAATCGGAGGGAATCAGCGAGTTAAATAGGGTTAATGATTTGTCTTTGGCCCTATTTTGTGTAATTGTAAAATCTCTACAATCAAATTAAGTAATTAATGCAAGTTATTGATTATAATGAGTTTTAGGGGGATCTCTCCTCACCCCGGAAACGAAAAAGTTAATGCCAAACAGGTGTTGACAAATGTTTATGAAGCGCTCAGCATATAAAAAGACGGTATATACAAGGCCGCATACAAAAAGACGGCATATACAAGGCCGGATAAAAAGACGGCATATACAAGGCCGGATA
>CBDTWQ010000339.1:0-2885 GCA_965364115.1 uncultured Gammaproteobacteria bacterium
TGGCGCCATCGCCACACGGTGCTTACTGGAAAGAAGGTACAAAAATTGGTTATCAAGATGCAGGTTCATGGACTCTTATGCAATCTACCCCAGTTGATCGGGCTAAAGCGGCTTGGCTATATGCTCAGTTCGTCACTTCAAAAACGATCGATCTGAAAAAATCTGATGTGGGTCTTACCTTTATTCGTGAATCAACAGTCAATTCAGAGCATTTCACAAAGCGGGCTAATAAGCTGGGTGGTTTGATCGAATTCTATCGTTCACCAGCGCGTGTTCAATGGTCACCAACGGGCACTAATGTACCTGATTATCCAAAACTGGCTCAATTGTGGTGGCAGAACATAGGCGACGCAATGTCGGGTGCTAAAACCGCGCAAGGTGCATTGGATAGTCTATGTGCAGCGCAGGAAAAAGTGCTTTCTCGTATTCAGCGTGCCGGTGTTCAGGGTGAACTGGGTCCTAAGTTGAACAAAGAAAAGAGTGCTAATTACTGGTTAGCGAAAGCGGGTGCTCCAAAAGCAAAACTAGCCAATGAGAAACCACAAGGCATCACTGTTTCATATGATGAGCTTGTGAAAAGTTGGACTCAGTAGTTTGTATCTAGCATAGAAAAACTAGACCTATTTTCCTCTAGCAATCGCTAAGGTGAATATTCTATTAGGACCTGGGGAAACTCAGGTCCTTTTTTTTATCTGCGTGCATATTCCGATAGAAGCTGAACACCCATTCCGGTGCGAAGATGAACAATATTGTTCAATCTCCGGATTCTAAGCAAGGCCAAAGCCCCAGGTTACCATCGCTTTAGTGCGCCTGGTTATGCTCAAGAATTGGGCGTTATAACCGCAAGTTATGCCCTTGAGGCTACTCAAGTAGAGCGATTTTGGCGCCATTGGTGGTCACTCTAGTGCTGTTTGCAAGCCATCAAACTAACTTTAAAAGGGTAAGGTCCCCTTAAATGATAAAGGTAACACCATAGCCATGAGCATGAACATCGAGATTGTTAACACAATATAAACAACTCCTACTAGAAGTGCTTTGAGAAACCCAATATCGAAAACTAACATAAAGACTATCGACGTTCCGACCATCGATACGGCAACCGATATCAAAGAATCATTGTCTAGGGCCGGAACCAGCAATGGAAGCCCATACGAAATAACCGAAGATATAATAATTGCTACAACGCATAACAAATAACTATTTCGATTAGCATCTAGAGCATTGACAGCCAATTTCAATGGTACGGTCAATATCACTACCGCTACAATGTTGTTAAGTAGAAAATACGTCAAAATTTATCTCTGCCTCAATGTTACATAGACATAATGATTCCCAAGAGGGCTAGCCTCCAGAGAACCGTGGGTTAGCGACGCTAGAGCCGCTAGAGCCGTAATATAGGCATTACACCTATAATTGGAGGATAGCATGACCAAAGATACACTAATTTTCATTGGGTTAAATAAAAGTTCATAGGCCTGACTCCAAACATAGCGGTGTATGTAAAGTCGAGGAATCATGCTTATTTACTTGGAACCGTGCGGCGTTAGAGTCGTCAGTGAGGGCCTCTGTTCTGTGCTTGTCATTTCATGCCCATTTGTCCGGCCATGTGCGTATCGATGGCTCGCGGCTTTTGGGGTGCTTCAGGCTTTTTTAATCATTGAATACAGCTCATCCTTCAAATGTAAACGCTGTTTTTTCCTTTCTTCAAGATAGGCATCTGAGGTATTTTCGACACCGGTTTCAATACGATGAATTTCGCGATCAACTTCGTGGTAGTTGTCAAATAGTCGTGCAAAATGGTTATTGTTCATTTTTAACTGATGAATAGTGTCACGATGCTCGGGCAGCTCGTGAACAAGGTCGTGTTTTTCATAAAGCATGGGGATTACTCCGGTTGCAATTCAAGATAGATGTTCAAGATCTTCGGCGCAGCTCAAAAAAATTGAACGGAACAGCAGCAGTTCAAGGCCATCAGCCTGAATTCCAAAACTTTAGTATCGTCCATCTTTGGATTGTTAATGGTTGATTCATCTGCATACCTAGTAATTATTGTCTCACCGGCACTCTCTGGATAAATTGATTTAGGACAATTATGTCAAGATATTGGGCGCCCGTGGGTAGCCCGATGTGACGCACGAAATAAAGGACATTGACCTCTTTAGGTCGTTTAGGTCATATGTTAGATCAGATATGCGATGCTCGATTAAAAAAGTCGGGAATTTTCTCAGTTCGGGACAATCATATGATTAACTTCCAGTGTAGAATCTGCCTCAGATGAATAGTGGATACATAAAACAAGCGGTAACAATACTCTGCCTGCTGGTCTGGGCAGCATCAAATCCTGCCGTTGCCGGTTGCTATGACAAGCGCGCGGCTGGAGTAGACTGGTCGGGCTGCAAGAAAACCAACAAGATGCTCGATGAATCGAATTTCTCCAGGAGCCGCTTCGACAACGCCAATCTTGCGCTTTCCAACCTCGACGACAGTAACTTCAATGGTGCCAGTCTGATCAAGGCCGACATGACTCGAGTGACTGCCAGGCGCAGTCGTTTCGAAGGTGCGGATTTGTCCAAGTCGGTCGGATATCGCGCCGTGTTTGACGGAGCGATACTGAAAGAATCAAATTTGACCAAGTCAGAGTATTTTCGCGCGAGTTTTCGAGGTGCCATAATCACTAAAGCCGACTGGTCCAAGTCGGAACTGGGGCGTGTCGATTTTTCCGCGTCACAGCTGGATGATGTTAGTTTCCGCTTCTCCAATGTGTCGCGCGTGATTTTTAGTGAAGCAAAACTGAAGAATGTCGATTTCAAAGGTGCCTATACCTACCTCACCCATTTCGAGAATGTTGATCTGCGCAAGGTGAAAAACCTGTCGCAGTTGCAGAT
>CBDTWQ010000340.1:0-2877 GCA_965364115.1 uncultured Gammaproteobacteria bacterium
GGGGTCAAGCAGCCGCAGGCGATTGAGCTGTATCGCAAGTTGGGCTACCTCAAACGCGGCCCTTTCGGTGCTTATCAGCCAGACCCTTTAAGCGTCTTTATGGAAAAGGAGTTAGTAGAATGCGAATCAGCCTGATCGGCGACTATCAAGCCGAGGTAACGGCGCATCAGGCGATCCCGATTGCATTATCGCTGGCGGCCGAGTCTCTGGGCGTTAAGTTGGCTTACGAGTGGGTTGCGACGCCTAAAATAAGTCAAGAGGTTTTGGCTAGCACTGACGCGATTTGGTGTGTGCCTTATAGCCCGTATCTAAATGCCGAAGGCGTGATCGAAGCGATTCGATTCGCCCGAGAAAACGAGGTCCCTTGGCTTGGCACCTGCGCCGGCTATCAACACGCAATTTTAGAGGTTGCGCGTAACCAGCTGGGCTTTGCAGAAGCGAGTAGTGTTGAGGATCAGCCAGATGCCGCGATGCCATTGATTTCTGCTTTGGCCTGCAGCCTTTATGACGAAAAAGATCTAATTCAACTCCAGCCGAACACGCGCGTTAATGAAATTTATCAACAAAACAGTATTAAGGAGGCCTACCACTGTGGCTATGGTATCAATCCCGATTATCTCTCTGTTTTTGAGTCTAGCGAGCTGATTTTCAGCGGATTCGATGCAGCTGGAGAGCCACGAATTCTAGAATTGCCGCAACATCGCTTTTTCATTGGCACGGCATTCCAACCCGAGCGCTCGGCTTTTGACAAGATCGCGCATCCGCTAGTGCGAGCTTTCTTGCAGGCTGCGCTGTGAAAGCTGCGCCATCGCTTAAGGTTTTACACCTCAAGGCGAAACGGTCGAGTCAACGGTAGTCACCGAGGCGATGGAACTCGATATCATTTCAGTGTTGATGATTGCCTTCAGTTTCGCGGTCGCAGGGGCTGTTAAAGGGGTTATCGGGCTGGGATTGCCCAGCATTAGTCTTAGTTTGCTGATCCTGGTGTTCGATTTAACCACCGCAATGACCTTGCTGTTGGTGCCCTCATTGTTGACTAACTTGTGGCAAGCCAGTGTTGGCGGTCATTTTGGCCAATTGATTAAGCGTCTATGGTTGTTTCTGTTGCCGGCAGCGCTAATGATTTGGGTCGGTGCGTTAGTACTCTCTCGGGTTGATTTAGAATGGCTGACAGGTTTGCTTGGCTTGTTGCTAGTGGTCTATGGTGGCCTTGGTTTAAGCGGCTTCAAAGCGGAGCTTAGCGAGCGAAATCAGACTTGGCTTGGCCCGCTATGCGGAATCATGAATGGCGTATTAACCGGCATGACGGGTGCCTTTGTAGTGCCAGGCGTGTTGTATCTGCAATCGCTGAATCTTGGCCGCGAGCAATTGTTGCAAGCCATGGGGATCTTGTTCAGCCTGTCGACGATTGCACTCGGCCTGGCTTTACAAAACGCTGGGTTTATAAGTCTAGAATGGCTCGGTTACTCAGCCGTTGCTCTGGTCCCCGCGATGGTTGGCATGTTGGCCGGGCAACAGATTCGACACCGATTGTCGGCGAGCCGATTTCGCCAGTGTTTTTTCGTTGGTTTGTTAAGTCTGGGTCTTTATTTAATCGTTACCTCACAGTTAGCAATGGTCGATTGAAGATTGCTCTGCAAGTCTGCAAAATGCGCTTATGCTAAAACTCCGATCACAACTTCAAAAGCCAGAAACTTACCTCTATCTGTTTGCCGCCATCATGCCGATTGGTTTTGCCAGCTGGCAGGCATTAATTAATAATTTTTCAGTCGAGCAGGTGGGTTTCACCGGGGTCGAAATCGGGATTCTTCAAAGCTTGCGCGAAGTGCCCGGTTTTCTCGCTTTTGCGGTAGTTTTTTTGCTACTGATCATGCGCGAGCAAACCGTCGCCTTTGTTGCCTTGCTAGCGCTTGGCATCGGCACTGCAATCACCGGTTTATTGCCGACGGTGCTCGGCTTGTATTGCACCACGGTGTTGATGTCGGTCGGTTTTCATTATGCCGAAACCATTCAGCAGTCATTATCGTTGCAGTTGATCAGCCGAGAGCGACTGCCCGAAGTACTCGGCAAACAGTTGGCGATCAAGTCGTTTACCGGGCTTGCGGTGTTCGCCTTGCTCTATCTTATGGTGGAGTGGTTGGTGCTGGATTACGTCTGGATCTATCTGTTGTTCGGTGCCGCTGGACTGATCGTTGCTTCGATCATGTTTTTCGGCTGCCCTCATTTCAAGGGCGAGGCCGAGCAGCACAAAAAGATGATTTTGCGCCAGCGCTATTGGCTTTACTATCTGCTAACTTTTCTGGCCGGTGCTCGACGCCAGATATTCATTGTTTTTGCAGGCTTTTTGATGGTCGAAAAGTTCGGTTTCTCTATTTCTCAAATGACCTTAATGTTTCTGATCAACGGCGTTCTAACGATTTATTTGGCGCCGAGAATTGGTCGATTGGTAAGCTTTTGGGGCGAAAGACGCACCCTCACGCTTGAATATGTCGGCCTGGTGGTGATCTTCTCGGCTTATGCGCTGGTTGAAAATCAATGGTTCGCAGCACTTCTATACATCCTTGATCACGTGTTTTTTGCGATGGCAATCGCCTTGAAAACCTATTTCAAGAAGATTGCTGATCCGGCGGATATGGCTTCAACAGCGGGAGTCGCCTTCTCAATCAATCACATTGCTGCAGTGATTCTGCCGTTTCTGCTAGGCATGCTTTGGATCACCTCACCCTCATTGGTTTTCGTGATTGGTGCGGCCATTGCGTTTGCATCTCTATTGTTGGCACAAATGATTCCGGGCGCACCTGAACGTGGCAGCGAAACCCTGTTTTCTCGAGGTTGATGTTAGTGGGTTGAATTAATGGATTGATGTTGATCGCTAAG
>CBDTWQ010000341.1:0-2864 GCA_965364115.1 uncultured Gammaproteobacteria bacterium
ACGAAGCACCGGTTGGGCTGATGCTATCTTCTCGAAACGGCGAAGATCAATCGTTATATGAAGTCGCTGCTTCGGTTGAATCAGTGCTGTTAAATAGCTAGTTATTGGAAGGCTTCGAGTTTTAGTGCAAAGCGCAGTGATCAACCCTTAAAGTTGCGTCCACTAGGCGAGCGCAATGCGGTTAGATCTAGCGATGACAACCAACGTAATCGACTAGGCTATCAGATTGATCTGGCTATCGAATAGATTTAGGGGTTTTTAATATCTCGATAAATGGTGTCTGCAGCAGCGAGAATGTCGGCGTACAAATACAGACCTACAATTTCTGCGGTCTTCAGGTTGATCGCAATACTGGGAGTTTCTTCAAACACCTGCGTTAGTTGACGCGGCTTCGCTCCGTTTAGAACTTGCGCGATGGTGGCCGACAAAAACAACCCCGCAGGGCTAAATCCTGGTCTTGAGATGCTGAACAGAAAACCCTGCTGAACTTCCTTTGAGCCTAGTTGCGAGAAGGTTGGAATGCTGTTTTCATTGGCGATCTCAACTAATATTGGAATTGAATCCGAATTGACCCCACCTTGAATCGTGACGTAGATCGCATCTACCTCTTTAGACAACTTATCGAAACAATTGATCACACTTTTAGACGCAAAATCGGTATTCGAAATATCGCTTCGGGTGTAACACTTGACCACTTCGAAACCAATATCTGCGGCGACTTTGTCAACCGTATCAATCGCCGCATAGCTGCGCCCATAGATTGAGTCTTCAAACGCAATGCCCAGTTTCTTGAACTTAATGATATCGTGAAAAATTCTCAGCTGCCGTTCATAGCGATAAGGATCAACCCGTGCGTGAACATGGTCAAAGCCTGAGTCATCCTGACTTTTAATAATGCCTGATTCAACTGGATCGCTGGTTGACATCACAATGGTCGGAACCGAGTGGTCACTATTAGCTAAGTCCAAACCGGCCCAAGTGCCCATCGCAATCACTAAATTGATATCGTCGCTGGAATTCAACCGCTTGAGTATTCTCTCCTTGTTAAATCGGCGCTTGTCGTCGTCCCAATTAGCTGAGTAATAGCCATCTTCGACGAATTCAAGATAATCGCTACTCGCCTTTTTTACCAGCCAGTTCCAAAGTCGTTCCGTATCCTTATTTCGTCTTTGACTGCTCTTTGGGTCTGCTTTATCAATCCATCCGAGCTTCATAAGACCTTGAATGGTGGCTTCAAGGTAATGATAATAGTTGGCATGCGGGCCACCTTCATAGAAGACCACTCGCCATTTTTTACCATTGTTCAAAACAGGTGAAGTACCAAATTTTTCGACAACTTCATTGACCCCAATTCCACCCACATCACTGCGACTGGTAAATTTACTCTTAGCGGAGCTGTTACTAAAGCCTAAGCCACCGGAACGAGCTGTTTCTGCCGATGCGAGACTGGTTGCAAAGCATAGAAACATCGCAAGAAAAATTTGATAGAACTTATTTTTTTTCACTCAGTTGGCCCTATTAATTAACTGAACATAAATATCGATTTACTAACCCAGAAGCGCTCAAAATCAATTACTAGGTGCTTCGGCCACGATCTTTTCAAAGAATTCATCAGTCGCCCCTAGCAGAACAAACGGCGGGTCGAAGCCAATTATTTCGGCGGTTCTGAGATTAAGAGCGATCTTCGGAGGTTCTTCGTAAAGCTGGTTCAATTGATTGGGTAAGGCACCGTTGAATACCTTTGCAATGGTCTCGGCATGGAACCTGCCGACATACTTGTAACCGGCGCGCGAGAGACTGGCTAGCACACCGTAGCTCACTTCTTCAGCACCCGACTGAGAAAATGTCGGTATTTTGTGTTGATTCGCGATCTGCACTAAAATCGGAACGCTTCGGTTATTGACCCCACCCTGCTGAGTGACATAGATCGCATCGGCTTTTTTCGCGAGTTGACGAAAACAATTGATAACCCCCTCTTCGGCTTGTTTTTTATTACTAGTGTCGCTCTTAGCGTGGCAGCGCACAACTTCAAAATTGTTAGTTTTAGACAACGCTTCGATCGTTTCGATGGCCGCATAACTGCGCCCAGCAAGGCTGTCTTCATAAACCACCCCGAGTTTTCGAAAGCCAAACATCTCATGAAATACCTTAAGCTGGCGTTCATTACGTTTTGGATCGACTCGAACATGAACATGATCAAAGCCTGAGTCTTCAACACTTTTAATGATGCCCGAAGAGATCGGGTTGCTGGTGGAGAAAATTAGCGTATTGGTTCGATGACGATAATTGGCTAAACCCTTGCCAGCCCAGGTGCCCATACCAATCATTAAATCGATATCCTTTTTATTATTTAAGCGCAAAACAATTCGGTCTTCGACCTTGGCGCGCAAATCTTTTTCCCACATCGCGCTGTAGTGCGCATTGGCAACAAACTCGATGTAATCACTTTTCGCTTCGGTAGCTAGCCACTTCCATAAAGTATCGGTTGTCTCACCAGTCTGTCTTGGCAACTCGGCAGTTTCGATCCAACCCAATTGCATTAAACCTTTAACGGTCTCGGTCAATTGTTTCTGATAGTTGGTATAGGCGCCGCCTTCATAGTAGCCAACTCGCCACTTGGCGCTGTCGTTGGTCGTAGGGGACAGCTTATAGTTTTTCTCCCCAGCAAAGATTGCGTTTGGCAATATAGTGAAAAGACTAAAACAAACCAATAGATGTATATTGCGTATCAACTTCATATGGAAAACCCACAGTGCATGACTATTATGACGGTCGCGTGATAGAGAATTTTTCGATCTATCAGACCTATCAACGAAGTATAGGTAAAAGGTTTGATTTTTCTGGACTTTCCTCACTTTTTAGAC
>CBDTWQ010000342.1:0-2862 GCA_965364115.1 uncultured Gammaproteobacteria bacterium
GCCGCCAACACGCTCATCCGCAGCGTAATCGTTGAGCCAGATACTGAGGCACCCGAAATCACCCTGAACGGTGCTAACCCACTCACTCTATCAGTAGACGATGACTATCAGGAGGCCGGCGCGACGGCCACCGACAATCTCGATGCTGCGGTTGAAGTGGTCATCACTGGAACCGTCGACACCACCATCGTCGGCAGTTACACCGTGACCTATAACGCTAAAGATGCTGCCGGCAACGCCGCCAACACGATCACCCGCAGCGTAATCGTTGAGGAAGTAAACAAAACACTAGCCCCTGCCAAAGCGGAATTCGAACCGAGCGAACCTATCGTGATTAATTATTTCACCGGTTCAGGCAGCCGACGTGACTGGATTGGTTTGTATTCTGCTGACGAAATTCCGACCGATGGTAAAAGCCATAAATCCTATCAACGCTGGATTTACACCAATGGGAGTTCAGGTTCTGTCAGCCTCAAGAAATTACCCGTCGGTGACTATGTGGCGATCTTGTTCAGTGATAATAGTTGGAACTTCATCGGCGAACCGGTCGCCTTCAAGATTGTGCTCGGACCGGATCTCACCGCACCAGTGATCACCTTGAACGGAGGGCTGGAAATTAGCGTGACCAAAAATAGTAATTTCGCCGACCCAGGCTGGTCGGCGATTGATGTCCGCGATGGCGATATCAGCAGTCAGGTCACGGTGTTAGGCGAAGTAGACACTAGCAGTCTAGGCGACTACAAACTGACCTATTCGGTCACCGATCAAGCCGGCAATAGCACCAGTGTGACCCGCACCGTAAACGTCACCGAGATGAGCTTGACACTAGCACCCGTTAAATCTGTGTTTTCATCTCGTGAGCCAATTGAGATTGATTACTTCACTGGATCAGGCAGTCGACGTGACTGGATTGGTTTGTACCGTGCTGACGAAATCCCGACCAATGGTAAAAGCCACAGATCCTACCGACAGTGGGCTTACACTAATGGTCGTTCGGGCCAGGCAAAATTTCGCAAATTACCTAAGGGCGACTACGTTGCTATCTTGTTCAGTGATAACGGTTGGAACTTCATCGGCGAGCCGGTCACCTTTAGCGTAAAAGGTAAGCGGAAAAAGTAAATTTCAAAAATAAGAGAAGGAAGTTTGCCTCCCGTTGAACTCTGGGTGGCAAACATCCTTGAATTTTTGTCAACTTGATAGCCACCAATATAAATACAAACTAAGTGGTCGTATGCTGTTTATGTCCGGCAGTGTTGGAGGCTTGCTTGCCGAGTTAACAAAAATATTTAGATAATGTCCCTTCCGGAGTGAGCCCGGTCAAGTCATCGTCCATTTCATTTACCCATATTATTGGAAGCAATGGCAGGCAGTACAACTTCCGGCGATTTCACCCGCAGGAAAATAGTTCGGTGGGTCCGTCTTCGCCGCCGAAATCGCACTAAACAGGTCCGATTTGAAGTCATCCAAATGTTCATCAATCGCCAGATGATTAGTCGTAATGTTACTTGCACCCAACCGGTCCGTTGTGGAATCGATTAGCGAGAGTAGCTCTAGGATTCGCCTCTGATTCCAATCGGTTAACATTTGGTTAGAACTTAATAATGCATCCATCTCCCTGATATAGAGACTCAGTAACACCATCGCGCTATCAATATCCTTTTGCTCCAGATAAATATAATCCGCTGGATAAGTGAGTTTTCGAACTTGCGCACAGGCCCACAACTGACTCACACACAACAACATCATCACCAATAACCACACTGCAGATTTTATTCGTCGCGCAGGTGCCAAGGGCTGTATTATTTGATCCCTCATTGCTGCTTACCTCTAACTTGATTCTAGAAGTCCTTTGTCGCGCTGGAGCCGCGACTTAATCTAAATAGCGGTTTGCAATTTTCTACCTATTGCCCTTTCACGCAGGTACTCAGATTCATTAATGAGTAAGCTGGACATCGACTGAAAAATCCGGTAACTAGTAAAATAACGCCAACAACAGCACCCCACCAATTTTGCAAGTAGATGCCCGCTCCAATAATACCGAGCCCGACGATAATTCGAATGATTCGATCTGTTGATCCAACGTTAACGTTCATAAATTAGTTTCCCATAGTGCGATATTATTTAAGTTACCGATTAATTTATTCAGACAATGATTCGGTTTGCCAGCGGTTCGCAACGGTCTGCCAACGGCTCACCCTGGTTAATTCTATTGATTACGTTTCACTGTTTCTTGATCGAAATCATTCAAATCGCCATTCGCTTTCATCAATTTCACCCCTAGCAGGAACCGACGATTAACGAACAGCGCAAGGGTTGATTCACCTGAATGTCAGGCGATGCAATCACTCAGAAGATTGACTTCTTGAAGCGGGTAATGCGGCTAGACAATCCTGAACCTACTGAATCCGCCTCCTTTATTCCACCACGATTCTGCGCTAACTAGCTGAATTAGTATTTGATCTAGATCATTCATATGATCCTTTTCCATTAATGAATTTAACAAAATTTCATTAATGTCATCTTAACTACCGTTATTTGAAGTGAACTTGCGCCATATCAAATCAAAATATAGTTTTTACAGCATTGTTTTGTCGCCAGCTATTCAAATGGAGTAATTTTAAATGCCAAATTCGATGGATGCCTATGCGCCCAGTGAAATCGCTCATTTGGTTAATATTGCCGGTATAAAAAAGGCCAAACTGCCAATTCTGCCTCTAGCTACCCTCGGATTGCTGGCGGGAGTATTCATCGCTTTCGGGGCCATGTTTTATACCGTAGTAATTACGGGAAGCACGCTGGGAATCGGCCCGACGCGCCTGTTGGGCGGCATGTCATTCAGCCTCGGCCTGATTTTAGTCGTCG
>CBDTWQ010000343.1:0-2841 GCA_965364115.1 uncultured Gammaproteobacteria bacterium
GCAACCGCTTCGGCGGTATTAAAGTCGTCGCACATAGCCGCGTCGAAGCGAGCCTTGTATTCACTGTCTTCAGCCAGATCAATCTTATCAGTGCCCAAGATCGCAGAATAAAACCGTTGTAATGCAGCGCGAGCATTATCCAGTTGCGCTTCGGAATAGTTGAGCTGGCTCCGATAGTGGCTGCTTATCATGAAATAACGAACTTCCTCCGCCCTATAACGCTCTAAGACGTCTCTCAGGACGAAGAAGTTACCCAGCGATTTGGACATTTTCTCATCGTTAACTCGAACAAAGCCGTTATGCATCCAGTAATTGACAAACTTTTCACCATGGCAAGCTTCGCTCTGCGCGATTTCATTCTCATGGTGTGGAAACTGCAGGTCCTGCCCGCCACCGTGGATATCGAAGTGGCGACCCAAGAACTCATTCGACATGGCTGAACACTCAATATGCCAACCTGGACGGCCCTCGCCATAGTCGGAGGACCAACTAGGCTCGCCGGGTTTAGCCGATTTCCACAATACAAAGTCTAGCGGGTCTTGTTTGCTCTGATCCACCTCGACCCGTTCACCGGCGCGCAATTGGTCTAACTTCTTGCCCGATAGCCGGCCATACTCGGCAAATTTGGAGACCGAATAATAAACGTCACCCGTCTCGCTTTGATAGGCATAACCTTTTTCTAGCAAAATACCGATCATCTTGAGAATGGGGCCAATGGTTTCGGTCGCACGGGGCTCACTGTTGGGCCGTTTTACCCCAAGCGCATCCGCATCTTGAAGCATCGCAGTAATAAAACGTTCGGTCAGTTTGAAATATTCTTCGCCGGCTTCGGCGGCACGGTTAATAATTTTGTCGTCAATATCCGTAATGTTACGAACATAATTGACTTCATATCCGAGATATTGCAAAAAACGATAAGCTACATCGAAAACCACCAGGACGCGCGCATGCCCAATGTGGCAATAGTCATAAACCGTCATCCCGCAGACATACAGTCCCACCTTGCCTGACTCTATCGGTTCAAAGGTTTCTTTACGACGGGTAAAACTATTATAAATTTTCAACATATTCAGGGAGGAACAGATTCAAAGCGTGCAATGCCATAGAGTGTAAAAGATGGTTAGCCATAGCGAAACTGTTTTGTCTGTCGCCTGCGGCACTCAAGTCAATACTGCCGAGTTATTTCTTCCAAATACCTTCCCAAATCAGTAAAATTCCGAGGCTTTTAAAATAATGGAACCCTGATGACTAAAACGCTACTTCCAATTGTGGTTGTCTTCGCGGCTATTCTATCGTTGATTCACCATCCTACCGTCAAAGGAAATAAACCCATGAACGACAATTCTGCGAGCAACCCGATCGTGTTACTCGAAACCAGCGCTGGCAATATTAAGATCGAACTCGACATGGAGAATGCGCCCAATAGCAGCGAAAATTTTCTCGCCTATGTTGAAGATGGCTACTTTGTAGACACTATTTTCCATCGTGTAATCCCCAATTTCATGGTTCAAGGTGGTGGTTTGACTGCCGACATGCAAGACAAGCCGAGCAAAAGGGCCTCGATCGAAAATGAAGCACAAAATGGCCTGAAAAATGAACGCGGCACGCTGGCGATGGCTCGCACCAGCGATCCCCATTCGGCAACCTCTCAATTCTTCATTAACCTTACCGACAATACTTTCTTGAATTTCAGCAGCGAATCGATGCAGGGTTGGGGCTATGCCGTTTTTGGCAAAGTGGTTGAAGGCATGGAAATCATTGATAGCATTGCCAAAATGCCTACTGGCAACAATGGCGGACATCAAGATGTGCCACAAGAAACCATCACCATCACTGGGGCTGCTCGGCAAGAGTAAATGCCGGAGAAGCTCCTCTTCGTCTCAGATTGCCACTTAGATCGCAATCGACCGGAGGTTAGCGCGGTATTTGTCGAATTTCTCGATAAGCATGCGCGTCGAGCCGATCAGCTTTACATTTTAGGCGATCTGTTCGAGGTTTGGCTAGGCGACGATCAGCCTGTCGATGAACTTCAAACGGTCATCGACAAGCTTCATCAACTGGCCGATTCCACAGAGATTTTCTTCCTCCACGGCAATCGAGATTTTCTGATTGGTGAAGGTTTCGCCAATCGAGCTCGGCTCAAGTTGCTCAACGAGCCGCATCAACTTCAATTGGGTGGCCAACGAGTAGCGCTGGTTCACGGTGACAGTCTGTGCACTGATGACCACGATTATCAGGCCTTTCGTGAAATCGTCAGAAAGCCCGAATGGATAGCAGAGTTTCTCGCCAAGCCATTGACGGAAAGAACACAGATTGCCACACAACTGCGCAGCGACAGCATCGCTGCAATGGCTCAAAAATCGGAACAAATCATGGATGTGAACCCACAAGCAGTAGCCGATTTTTTCGAAATCAATGATGTTCGAACGATTATTCATGGCCACACTCACCGACCCGGGGTTCATCGCTATGCCGATGAGCGAACGCGCTATGTGATGGGAGATTGGAATCCTACGGCCAGCTATTTAAGTTGGAGCAAAACACACGGCTTTAACCTAATCGATTCTCGCTTAAGCTAGATTAGGTTGATTTGGGCCTGACTGAACCAGACAGACTGAGCGACCTTAAGCAAAAACCGACACGGTTAACCTTTTCTAGATTTCTAGATTGCTTGGCGTAATCGCTCAGTGGCAGGTCAGATTTAGCCAAACTCGCTTTCCATCATTGCCAATTCAGCCTCGTCAAAACCAGCTTCAAGGCGGGCCGGCCAATTGAAAGGACCTCGAAGCTTGCCATCCATGGTTTCATGGATCAGCTTTCGAAAAGTTTGCTGGGGGTCTA
>CBDTWQ010000344.1:0-2809 GCA_965364115.1 uncultured Gammaproteobacteria bacterium
AACGGATATAACTGGAAACTTCATTCCTGCCCCTCGTGCCTTTTAAGCGACGTTTTTATTGATTGAAATTAATATCGGCTTTTTTAATCTTTTGCCGTGACAGAAAGCTTTCCAGTCTTGAGCTGGTTTATTTACTAACTAACTGACTATCTAGTTAGTTAGTAAATCACAGCTGGTCGATTAACTCAACCACCTAAGCAAGTTGCTAAGCTAACATTTCGGCAATCGGATGCGATATTAGGAGCAGCAAAACTGTGACGGGCTTCACAGAATTTAACTGATTATCGATATTTTGTGATGGATTAGCCGAGTCATTATCGATCAATTGGAATGTCATCAGGATCGCTAGGTCGAAGACGACAACTCGCCCGGCCTTTCTACCGAAACTTTCTAATAGCCCGTGAGCTCCATATAACCGACCCCGTGGGATTGGCCCTCAGCATCTTCGACTAACACCACACCTTCCCAATAAGGCAGCCGAGTGTCCATCCACTGCTGATCATAAAGCGGCTTCACCACTAGGCTTCGGTTTTGATCGAGCAAGGTAAGCCGCCAATCAAGCGGTAACTGGCGCGTCTGATTATCACCGACTTCAATTTCAGCCGAGCGGGTTGAACCAAGCCTGATCGAACCTTGGCTCAGCGGATAAACCCGGCCCTCGGGATCAATCCAAGTGCCACTGCGCCAATGCTGGCCATCAGCGTGACGCAATTGATAGATCATCAATTTATGGCCATCGTCTAAATGCAGCGAGAACCAATCCCAGCCCTGCTGATTTGAAGCGAGTGCTTGCGAGCTCCACTCGCGATCAAGCCAGCCGACACCGCTTAGTGGAATCGACTCTGCACCCTGCACCACCTTGCCGCGCAGCTGAATATGCGGCTGGCTATAATAATAACTCGCCTGACCTTCAACCGATTTCTGACTGTATCCATCAACACCATTCAACACGATCTCATTAGTGGCTTCCAGCACTAGGCTAACCTGGCGCTCGCCAACGCTGAAATTAAGCGAGGCAGGGAAACCCGAGGCATCCTCACTTCGCCATTGCCAATCATCCAGCCAGGCACTGAAAGCATCGTCGCCATCGCTGTTCGACACGCCCGCCTGACCAATCCCACCACGCGCAAAACGTTGCTCATGAAAATGCCCCTCGGGGGTGGTGATGGCGGCGTGCGCCATCCATATTTGATTGCTAGACCAATCCTCGCTAGCCGGCTCCGAACTGAGCGCTTGGCGAAACAGCGTCCATTGAATTCCCCAATCACGGCCACTTTGATCTTTGAGATTGGCGGTTAAGTACCACCATTCGATGCGATAGTCTCGATGGGGTTGATGATCGCGTGGAAAACGTAACCGATAATCCGGCAACACCTGAGCAAAACCCAGCCCAGGGTCACGCAGGTCGCTCATCACATCCTGAGTCATTGCATCTCGAGCATGGGTCGATTGCAATACAAAACAATTCAGCATAAACGCCAGTGCAAATTTGAAAGTTATTCTAATCAAACTCGCTCCATTGTGATCGCTAAACTGTCTCGCCAAGCTCAGCCAAGGCTTGCGGCATTTGCCGACGCCACTGGTAAGCCAACAGCAACAGACTCGTGCCACAAATCAAAAGCACAATCACCGCGAGCTGAATCGCAGGCAGATATGACCATTGCAACGGCATACTCCAGCCAAAGCTGATGATGTTAATTTTGTGAATCAAAACCCAGCTCAGCAATGCACCCAGCGGCATCGACAACAACCAGACCAACGTGCAGAAAATCAACAGCGGTGTGGCCACCAATAGGGTTTGTTCAAACTGACTGACGCCCAGCGCACGCCATTGAGCAAACTGCGGCAATCGTTCCTGCAAAATGGCGAGCAGCGAAACCAGCAGCGCGATCGCGGCCACCATCATCGTCAAACCATTCATCGCCGCTGTGATCGCAAAGGTACGATCGAAGATGCCTACCGACAAATCTCGAATTTCGCCTTGGGAAATCCAATCACTCGGTTGCAGGCCTCGCGAGCGCAGACTCTGTTTGGCCTGCTGCAAGGCTTCACTATTGCTAGGGTCTAACCACAGAGCGATGCCGAGCGAATGATGATAACGCCACAATGATTTAACCGTTTCACGCGGCAAATAAAATTGGAAATAGGGATTACCGTAATCATAAAAAACGCCGACCACTTCGAATCGCGCAACACCGGTGTCAGTTTCAAGTTCGACCCAGTCACCGAGTTCAACCCCCGCCAAAAAATGTGCCTGTTCGTTAATCAACACCGCATCATCACGTTCGCGCCAGAGCTGCCGACCCGCTTCAGGGCTGCCACCCTGCCATTTCGACAAGGGCATCACCAAACTATCCGTTGCTTGGCGATCAACCCCTCGAACCCGCGCCGGTTGGTCTTGCCACCGAACGTTTACCCCAATTCGATAATGACTGTCACGCAGCCATTTTTGCTCGAATCCCTGTTGCTGAAGTTGAACATAATCAAGCTTCGAGGAGCGCAGATATATATCGGCGCTTTGACGCACTTCCAGCCAGCCAACAAAGGCATCGCGAAAACTGTCAACCAGCGTGCCGACGCCTAGATTGGCGGTCAGCGCCAACAGCAGCGCCATCGACGCGCTGCGCAATGCAGGCAATTGTGCCCAGCCATCACTGACCAACCATCGCATCAACCAAAAACGCTGGGGCAATAAAATCTTGAGGACGCGTAGAGCTAGAGCCATCAATAGCGGCAAGATTAGCGCAGCGGCAAACAACATCATCCCTAGCATCACAAAGCCAAAGCTGACGCTGTCGATTTGGTCGTA
>CBDTWQ010000345.1:0-2801 GCA_965364115.1 uncultured Gammaproteobacteria bacterium
TGCTGGATGCATCGAGGCGACTGGTCGATTAGAACCGAAGCGGAAAGTGAGTTTCGATGCGACGCAGACAACTTTTATGTTAAAGCAACCTTGCGTGCCTACGAAGGCGACGAGCTAGTCCATCAACGAGATTGGGATGAAGTCACGATTGCTCGCGATCACATGTAGCCTCGCCATCAAGCGAGTTCTAACCGACTGTTCTCGAATCGAGAGGTTTCAGCTAGTGCGAACGTTATTGTTAATTGATGAGTTGATCATCGATAAGGTTGAAGAAAGCGCTCAAGTCGATCGCTGAAAAACTGGGCGGCCTCAGCTAGCGGTAACTTGGCGGCGGCGAAAACCAGTGCCGAAATTTCTGCGCCGAAAGTTTTCCGGAGCACCGTTTCGTCATCCTCGTTCGACGGAATAGCCATCACCGAATCACGCGTGTAGGTCGCCAGCACATTATCAATCTTGTCGGCAGTTTCGATAGTCTTAAAGTCGCCGCCTGTCGCGAGTGCATCAATGTTTTCAGTGATCAGACGTCGCATCATCACCACACCACGGTCACCGTGGTTCAGATTCCAGCGCGCGCTTTCTGCCACTTCACCTTGCCCGGCAATCGCTTCATAATCGCCCGGCACCTGTTGGCGCTCGGGATAACTGCGTTCATCTTCAGTTTGACCGATAAAATCGATGCGACCCACTCCGACTTGGTCAGGATCGCCGTTGCCTTCACGATCTAACGCAGGGTTAAAATAGCGCCAACCAATCATTTGAGTATGCCGGTCATCTATCGGGCGCATCCAACGGGTCAACGCGGCACCCAGATAGGTCTCTTCCTGATCGGCGCTCAACCACAAAGCACCAGTTTGATTGAGGTTGGGCAGAATCACATCGGTGGTGCGCACCCACAGGTTTTGCCGCCAGCGGCGCACATTGATATTAATCATCCCGATTGGAGTTTCGGCATAGTCAAGTTCAGGTAACTCGCCCCAGGACTCGGAAAACTGCGCACCACTCACTCGAGTATGCAAGAAACAGGAATGGGTTGGATCCTGCGTGTTATCGAGCAATTGCACCCAGTTGCAAGGGTAAGACAGCGAAAATGGAACCATTTCGGTGTCGGCTCGAAAATAGGAATCCAATTCGACAAAATCTTGTTTTTCCGCGGGCGGGCCCATCCAGGCAAAGATGATGCCGCGATATTCGTGCACCGGGTAGGCCGGGTGACACATGCGCTGTTTGAGACTGCTGTTGGGATCGTTGGGTGTTTCCAGAATTCGCCCATCACAAGCAAAATGCCAGCTGTGGTAGCAACAGCGTATGCCCTCTTCAGTCGGTAAGCCATACTCCAGAGAAGCACCCCGGTGACTGCAGTGCAGGTCGAGCAAACCAATTTCACCATGACGCGTTCTAAAGGCGACCAGCTGCTCGCTGAGCAAGGTTAATTTGAGCGGTAGTTCGCCCAGTTCGCTAGACAGGCAAACGGGTTGCCAACTACGGCGCAAATATTCGCCGCCTGGTGTGCCGCGTCCGACCCGCAGCAAATTATCATCTAAGGGCACCTCAGCTTGCCGATAATAACCACCATAAGGCTGCTCGACACGTTTAACATCGCGACTGCGGCGCACAAAATCGGTGATTCGACTTTTCGACATGAAATAATAACCCCTGCTGACTATTAATTACTGCAAACGGACAAGGTTCACGAACTCTGTTGAGGCTTCGCGGAAACTGGCAGCATCACCAATTGCGCAATTTCAACATGAGCCGGTTGCGCCAATGCGTAAACAATGCTGGTGGCGACATCCTCTGCTGTCAGGCAAGATTCGGAATTGTCATAGAAGTCATTTGCCGCGTCGGCGTTACCTAAGCGTTGCTCAGCGAAACCGCTACGCACTAGCCCCGGCATGATTTCAGTAATGCGGATGCCGCTCGCGGCGTAATCCAGTCGTAGAGTTTCGCTAAAACCGTGCACCGCATATTTGCTAGTGACATAGGCACTGCCGGTGGCATAGGGTTTAAGCCCGGCGATTGAACCCATGTTGATGATATGACCATAGCCACGTTGTCGCATACCATCGACCACCGCGTGGGTGATTCGAATCATCCCTTGAACATTCGTTTCAACGATGTCGCACCACTGCTCGGCACTGCCAACATCGAAGCGCTGACGACCACCGGTGTCATGCCCCGCATTGTTGATTAGCACATCGATCGCAGCGAAAGATGGTGGTAACTCGGCACTCAAATTAGCCACCGCGGATTGATCGGTGATGTCGAGCACCACCAGATGCAACTTCGCCCCCAAGTCGTCTGCCAGCGCAGCCAATTTAGCCGAGTTGCGAGCACAAGCGACTACCTGAAAACCAGCCGCGACTAATGCCCGACAAATGGCCGCTCCAATGCCCCCACTGGCTCCGGTGACCAACGCGGTTTTAAACTGAGCGTTCATTGTCATTAATTGATCTGGAAAGTTTGTGCGAACATCAAAACTTACTATACCTTTGACCCAATAGCCAAAAAACCACCGAAAGTGGGACAGTATACCTATTAAATCGCAACCGATTTAATAGGTATACTGTCCCACATGCTTGTTAGCTGAGATGTGTTGCGAAGAACTTCAGGGTTCGAGACCAGGCGAGTTCGGCCGCTGGTTCGTTGTAGCGGCCCGTCGAGTCATTGTGAAAGCCATGATTCACCCCCGGATAAACGAAAGCCTGATAATCGGCAGCATTTTTCTTCAGCAGCGTTTCGTAGGCAGGCCAACTCGCGTTCACTCGCTTGTCCAGTTCTGCGAAATGAATCATCAACGGGCC
>CBDTWQ010000346.1:0-2792 GCA_965364115.1 uncultured Gammaproteobacteria bacterium
GGCAGGAAAGCGGCAATCGTCGTGAGCGATGATGCGATCACCGGAGAGAGCATACGGCGGGCGCCGCCTTCGGAGGCCATCAGGGGATCTTCACCCATGTCAAAATGAGTTTGCGCGTCTTCGCCGACCACAATCGCATCATCTACAATAATGCCGAGAGCCATGATTAGGGCGAAGGAACTGATCATATTGATCGAACCACCGGCAAGATACAGCGCCGCCAAGGTTGCCATGAAAGAGACTGGAATGCCGACTGCCACCCAAAACGCAACTCGGGTTGAGAGGAATAGATAGAGAATGATCAGCACTAGGACCAGGCCACCGAGGCCATTTTTGAGCAATAAGGTGATGCGTCCTTTGATCGCTTGCCAACGCTCGTTAAAGACTTCGATTTGAATGTTGGGTGGCAATTGTGGGCGACTTTGTGCGAGCCAAGTTTGCAAAATTTCAGCCGCTTCTAGGGTGTCACCCGACTCATTACGCCGCAGCGACATTACCACCGCATTCTTACCTTGTTGACTGATGGTGGCTGAACCCGACTGATAACCTTGCTCAATTTTGGCAATATCGCCGAGATGAATGCGTTTATTGGCTTCGCTGACAATGGCCAAGTCGGCAAATTCTTGAGGGCTACGGCGTTGGTTCTGACTGCGAATCTCGCGCGTGCCATCGTCTTCGCCGATGACCCCCGCAGGCAGATCCTGACTCTCAGCACTAATTCGCTGAGCGAGTTCATTCAAAGATAATCCTAAGCGTTTAACTTGCTCAGCCGAAACTTCAATTTTTATTTGTTGTTGCGGCAAACCATTGATGTCGATTTTATCGATCCCGGCGGCTAGCAGTTCGCGCTCAAACTGGCGCGCCAGTTGGCGCAGCTCATCAATTTGCTCTGGCCCGCTAATCAGCAGTCGGGCCACCGATTCATAGCGAACACCTCGAGATACTTCAGGTTTTTCAGCGCCGCCGGGTAAATTGCCGAAATCGTCGACTTGCTTCTTCACCTCGTCGAGGGCGAAGATCATATCGCTGCCTTCTTCGAACTCGAGGGTGATGCTCGATACGCCGCTGGCTGAAGTCGAAGTGATGTCTTTTAGTTGATCAATGCTGCGCAGACGCTGTTCAAGTGGAATGCTGATTCCCGATTCGACATCCTCCGCACTGGCGCCACTCCAAGCGGTGCTGACCCAAACCTGATCGAGCTCGAAATTAGGAAAAAATTGAACATTGAGCTTCTGCAGGGCAATCACACCTGACAGAATCATCATCACCATCAGTAAGTTTGCGGCGACTCGATGGCGCGCAAAAACGCCTAGCAAGCTGACGTTATTCACTGGTCACTACTTTAAGCCCTGAAATGGCATTGGGTAGGTGGGTAATCGCAATCAAATCATCCGATTTGATAGTAGCGCTTCGAATCAATGCCTGCGTGGGACCTCCATCGACTCTGGTTTGACCAATAGTCTGTACATCGACAGCCTGTAATCGATCCTCGATGACCTGGTAGATTCGCGAGTTGCCGTAGATCGCTTGATAGGGAACTGCAATCACATTCGCTTCGGTCGGCAGGATAAGTTCAAGCGCCAATAATTCACCCGGGCGCATTTGTGCACTGGATTCATCGATCGAAAAGTATAGATCGATGCCGGTTGATTCAGCCTCACCAGCCAGCCGCTGCAATTGCAGAGGTTGCAAATTCGAGTGCGCGGGCACGCTCGCAAATAGTGGTTCGCCGTTGACGATAGCTTGTTGTACGGAGCTGATGTATTTAGCGGGCAGATGGGCCCGAATCTCGAGATCACTAACTGGGAATAGACTGACTAAGGACTCACCCAAGTTAACCCGATCACCCTTGGAAATCGCAACGGAGCTGACGATCGCGTCAAACGGTGCTGTTATGACGGATCGCTCCATCGCTAATTGAGCCTTGGCATGTTGCGCTGCCACCCCTTCTAGGCGTGCTTTTAACATCTCTTGTTGGGAAACGTAACGGTCAACTCCAAGTTCGCGCGAGATGACCTGCAGTTGCTGTCTGCCCTGTTCACTTCGCGCTGCATTCAAGGCCGATTCAGCACTCAGGTTTTGCCGATGCAATTTATCAAGCCGATTGACCTCCGCTTTGGCAATTCTTAGCAACTCGCGTTCAGCATCGAGGGCACTCAGATTGGATCGGTGTCGAATATCGAGTTCGGTGATTTGATTCTCGATGTCGCGCTGATCAGCTTTGGCCTGCAGCAGGGCGGATTCAAAATCGCGAGGGTCGAGATGAACTAAGTTTTGGCCTTTTTGAACGCTATCACCATTTCGAACGAAGACTTGTTCCACAACCCCGTTGCCGGGTGCAGCTGTCCTCAGCAGTTCAGGGGATTCGATTCTGCCGTACAGCTTGAGATTTGGGGAGAGCGATTGCAGTTGAGCCTTGATCGCCTTGATTTGCCAGACTTTTTCTTTCAGTTGTGGTTGCTTTCGTTCTGCCTTGCTAGTCATTAACAATTGATATAGCCCGCCCGTGATCAAAATAACGATCAACGGTAATATGAATTTAGCCTTGTTTTTGGAAGTCATTGGTTTAACTTAAATCTGAGTCATTGCCTTACGGCATTGTTGTGCAGTGTTGCTAAATTCGGCCATCAAGATGCACTCGAGTGGGTTTCAAACCGACTTAGGGCTCGGTTCTTGACGACTTTGTCTGGCTCAAATATTTGGCCGTTCATCGCGAGGTAAACGCCAGTGGGCAACAATTGCACGGCGGCGCAGGCAAAGCCAAGATTGAACATTGCATCGCTATAGCGCAT
>CBDTWQ010000347.1:0-2789 GCA_965364115.1 uncultured Gammaproteobacteria bacterium
ATTGACGATGAAAAGATCATCCGCCTGATTCGTGAGCATTTCGACTTGCGGCCCAAAGGGTTGATTGAAATGTTAGATTTGTTGCGACCTATTTATCAACCGACGGCGGCCTACGGCCATTTCGGCCGCGAAGACCTTGATTTGACTTGGGAGCGCACCGACAAGGCCGAAACGCTCAAGTCTGCCGCGGGTATGTGAGGGCTGTCAACGCACGCTCGAAAGACACTGAAGTGGTTGAAGACACCATCGGCAGGAGATCTTTAAGATCCCAAAGAAACCATGCCGAGTTTAATAATTGATCCAAATTGACACAGAATCGTATATAGCTAAACTTGATTTTCATTACTTGATTTTCCCTCCACGGAAACTCAGAAGCGAGGAGCGCTGCGACAGCTTAGACTGCCAGGCTTGCTTTAGAGTAATTTACAACGGCGCTCATAAATAAATCAGGAGATTTTATTTATGAATGCTAAAGCTGAAGAGCACCTCAACACTGACTGCAAGATTGCCGATTTCGGATTAGCTGACTGGGGTCGTAAAGAAATTGCGATTGCCGAAACCGAGATGCCCGGCCTGGTCTCACTGCGAAGCAAATATGGTAAAGAGCAACCGCTGAAAGGCGCCCGAATTGCCGGTTCACTGCACATGACGATTCAGACTGCGGTGTTGATTGAGACCTTAGTGGCGCTAGGTGCCGAAGTGCGCTGGGCATCCTGCAACATATTTTCCACGCAAGACCACGCCGCCGCCGCGATTGCCGCAGCAGGTGTTCCGGTTTTCGCGATTAAAGAAGAATCCCTCGAAGACTACTGGCAATACACCCACAAGATCATGCAATGGCACGACGGTGGCACTCCCAATATGATTCTTGACGATGGTGGTGACGCCACCATGTTGATCAACCTCGGCGCTAAAGCGGAGAAAGATTTATCGGTGCTGGACCACCCCGGAACAGAAGAAGAAACCATCGCCTTTGCGGCCATTCGCGCCAAGCTACTCGAGTCGCCTAATTGGTATTCCAACATTCTCGGACAAATTCTTGGCGTCACCGAAGAGACCACCACCGGCGTTCATCGTCTGAAACAAATGCAGGCGAAGGGTGAACTACACTTTCCAGCTTTCAATGTTAATGACTCAGTTACCAAATCAAAATTCGACAACCTGTACGGCTGCCGCGAGTCGTTGGTCGACGGCATAAAGCGTGCCACTGACGTGATGATCGCCGGCAAGGTTGCACTAGTGTTGGGTTATGGCGACGTCGGCAAAGGTTGCGCGCAATCTTTGAAAGGTTTAGGTGCCACAGTAATGGTCACAGAAGTGGATCCGATATGCGCCCTGCAAGCGACTATGGAAGGTTTTCGAGTGGTCACCCTGGAAGACGTCTGTTCTGATGTTGATATCTTCGTTACCGCCACCGGCAACTTCAATGTGATTCGTCAAGAGCATATGGAGCGGATGAAGAATCAGTCAATTGTCTGCAACATCGGTCACTTTGACAATGAAATTCAAGTCGCAGAAATGAAGCAATATCAGTGGGAAAACATCAAGCCACAAGTTGACCATGTCATCCTCCCCAACGGTAATCGGATCATTCTGCTAGCCGAAGGTCGCCTGGTTAATCTGGGCTGCGGCACCGGCCACCCCAGTTTTGTAATGTCTAACTCATTCACCAACCAAACGCTCGCGCAGATGGAAATTTTCTGTAATCCAGGCAAGTATGAAAATCAGGTTTACGTTTTGCCTAAGCATCTCGATGAAGAAGTGGCAAGACTGCATCTTGACAAGGTCGGCGCCAAGCTGACCAAGCTGAGCAAGGAACAGGCCGACTATATCGGTGTCTCTGTCGACGGCCCTTACAAGCCTGAGCCATACCGCTACTAAATGCGGGCCCAAGGATGCGCACTTCTCGAATCCATCTCGATCAAGATCTGTTGGTTGGAACAGAGATTTGCTTTAACCAAGCCAAGAGCCACTATCTAAGAAACGTGCTGCGCCTGAAATCAGGCGCAGTGATTACTCTGTTTAATGGTCGTGATGCCACCGAGTTTCGAGCCACCCTACAGCTCGAACACAAACTGACGTTGGCCAACCTTGAGTCTGCGACAGAGCAAAAGACTGAGTCTCAACTCGACAGTGAAATCATCCAAGGGCTTGGACGCAGCGATCACATCGATTGGATGATCCAAAAAACCACGGAACTCGGGGTCAATCAGATTCGTTTGTTTAATGCCGAACGCAGCCAAAAACCGTTAAAACCAGCACTGCTCGAGAAGAAAATGGCCCACTGGCGAGGTATTGCAATTAGTGCTTGCGAACAATCTGGCCGAACTCGGCTGCCGACGGTCAGCTTTTTCAAAGATTTATCAATGGCATTAGCGGCCTCAACCGCATCGACCAAGGTCGTGCTAGAATTCACCGCAACATCGCTAGCGAGATTGCTCATCAGACCGAGCAGCAGTCTCTCCATCTTGGTAGGTCCGGAGGGCGGGCTTAACCTGGCTGAGTTGGAGGTTGCGCAACAATCAGGGTTCGTTTCGGCTCACCTAGGCCCACGCGTCCTGCGCACCGAAACTGCTGCAGTTACTGCACTTGGCATCGCTCAATCAATGCTGGGAGACCTATAAACAGATGAAATTCACTTTAGATAAACTATCATCTACTAAGATCAAATTTGGAGCGCTGATTTTGCTTTCTATTGTGAGCTTCGGTTTAGCTGCATTGTATATCCTACCGATACACATTCTGTCGACTGAGCAACCCTTGCCAAACATCGATGCGATTGTCGACGT
>CBDTWQ010000348.1:0-2788 GCA_965364115.1 uncultured Gammaproteobacteria bacterium
GCACAAGCTTGAGACGCTGTATTTATTTCAATGACTGCAAAGATCAATTTACTCAATTTCAGCCGCACCGCGCTTGAAGAATACTTTGTCAGCAATGGCGAACAAGCCTTCCGTGCGCGGCAGTTAATGCAATGGATCCACCAGCGTGGGGTCAGTGATTTTGAGCAAATGACGGATATCTCCAAGACATTGCGAGACTTCCTCAGCCAGAATTGCTGTGTCGAGACACCTGAAGTTCTCAAAACACAACGCTCTGATGACGGCACGCGTAAGTGGTTGCTGTCTATTGACGATGCTGAAAATGCGATTGAATGTGTTTTGATTCCAGAGAAATCGCGGATGACGCTCTGCGTTTCGTCGCAGGTGGGTTGCACCTTGAACTGCAGTTTTTGCTCGACCGCTAAGCAAGGTTTCAATCGCAACCTCAGCACCGCCGAAATTTTGGCTCAGGTTTATTTAGTTCATCATCAGCTTCGCGCCGAAGGGTTGAAGGGTCTCACCAATGTGGTGATGATGGGAATGGGAGAGCCTTTGCTCAATTTTGATGCAGTGATCGCGGCTACCAGCGTGATGTGTGACGATTACGGCTATGCCTTGAGTAAACGTCGAGTGACAATTAGCACTGCGGGTGTTGTTCCGGCAATGGAAAAACTCGATCAAGTTACCGATGTGGCTTTGGCGGTTTCTTTGCACGCGCCGAATGACGAGCTTCGTAATCAGTTAGTGCCGATCAATCGAAAGTATCCAATTGAGACCTTGTTACGCGCCTGCCACCAGTACATCGATGGCTACAAGAATCGAAAGATCACCTTTGAATACGTGATGTTGGCCGGCGTCAATGACCAGCTTGATCACGCGCGAGAATTGGTCAAGTTGATTGGTGGGATTCCATGCAAGCTCAATTTGATTCCCTTTAACCCTTATCCTGATGCGTTATATGACTGTTCCGATCAAGAAACCATCGATCAATTTCGTCGCTACACTTCTACCCGAGGCATCATCACAATGACTCGGCGCGCGCGCGGCGAAGATATCGACGCGGCCTGCGGGCAATTGGTGGGTTCATTTTTAGATCGCAGTCGTCGAAGCCAGAAATATCAGCAAGGTCTGCGCCAAAGTCAGGAGGTAACGCTTGTTCACTAGATCGCTATGTTTAGTTGCGATCCTGCCTCTGCTGTTAATGGGCTGTGTCACCACCAGTGATCATGTAACTGATACAGAAAAGGCCAGCGCGATTAATGTCGAGCTTGGCATCGGCTATATGCAGCAGAATAATCTCGATTTGGCGACTGAAAAACTGCTTAAAGCCGTGCGTCAGAATCCTAAATCCGCTAAAGCGTATTATGTCTATGCGATGCTGCAGGATCGTTTGAAAGAGACTGAACTGGCTGGGAAGTATTACAAAAGAGCCACCGAGCTGGACCGCAAGGATTCTGAAGCAGCGAATAATTATGGTGCTTTTTTGTGCCGAACTGGACGGCAACGCCAAGCTGAGAAATATTTTAAGATTGCGGTCAAGAACTCGCTTTATAAAACGCCTGAATATGCTTACACCAATGCGGCTATCTGCTTGTTACAAATCGAGCGCAAAAAAGACGCGATGAAATATCTACGAAAAGCGCTGGCAGCAAAAACTGACTTTGCTCCGGCCTTACTGCCGATCGCCGAGTTGTTGTTCGCCAAAGGTGACCACGAGGGTGCCAAACCTTATCTAGACCGTTATCAATTGGTGGCTCGGTCGAGCGCGAAAACGGTGTGGTTGACGATTCGTAACGAAATTGAATTGGTTGGGTCTGATTCGAGCACGGTAGAGCGTTTGGGACGTCAGTTGGAAGATAACTTTCCAGGCTCCGATGAATTAGTGATGTGGCAACAGATTAAATAAAATGGCAGCGACTGGAAAGCAACCCGCAAGCGAACCGATTTCGATGCCTAGAGGGCCGGGAGAACGGCTAAAGGCAGCCCGTGTCAAAGCGGGGTTTGGACTGGATGACGTTGCCGATCAAATGCACCTTAGTGTCGCTATCATGGAGGCGATCGAAGAAAATAATTTTGATCAAATCACCGCCCCTATATTCGTTAAGGGTTATCTTCGTGCCTATGCGCGCATCGTCCATCTCGACGAAAATGAAATCATTCATCAGTATGTCGATTTTTTCTCGAATGACGATCCGCCGATTTCATCGACCAGCAATCTGGTGCCCGAGCTGACCCTGGCAGATGTCCGAATCAAGTGGGCAACTTACTTAGTCATTGTGGTTTTAGCCACTCTGCTCGCTGCCTGGTGGTGGAACAAGGAACAAAATCAGGAATCGCTAATTTCATTGGATTCGCAGTCGAGCGACATTCAAGTCGCCACCGATCTTCAGCTGGAAAACCCATCGAATGTGGTGAACGTCGAAATCGAGGCAGCTTCACAAACCCCAACAGAAACGACAGTGGGAAATGTAGACCAAGAAGTCGAGCTGGCACAAACGGTTGAGGCGCAAGATCAGGATGTTGCCATCGCGCTTCTTGCAAACGACGAGGAACTTGCAGTTAGCGGCGTCGCCGGCAGTGCAGTTGAGACCGCCGATCAGAGCGCCAGCGCGGTGAATAATGCCAGTGAAACTGTCAGTGAGGCCGAGCTATTGGTCGGTGTGGTGCAAAGTCGGATCGAGGCCAATGGTCGTCGCATCGTTAGTTTGGCTCCTTCCGGTTCTGACCAACTGATTTTAGTGATCATCGAAGATACCTGGGTCGATATCAAGGACGCCGCTGATCAACAATTGGTTTATGACCTTTTGCG
>CBDTWQ010000349.1:0-2777 GCA_965364115.1 uncultured Gammaproteobacteria bacterium
GCGAAACCTGCAGCGCAGCCGCGCCGGCGAGGGTCGGCTTGATCAGGAACTCATCACCAGCCACTGCCGTTGCACCCTCAATGGTTAAGGTCAGCCCATCCAAGGTGAGGGTCGCGGGGGCGCCGTTAGCAACGCTGGCACTGTTGCCACTGGCCGAAGTCAGGGTCCAATCGGTGCCATTAAAATTGAGTTCATAATCATCGATCGTAAGTCCGTTAACGTCACTTACCACGGTCGACACGGTGGCGCTGCCTACGTTGCTCGCATGGGCGATCGATTGCGGTGGTGTGTAGCTAAAGAAGTCTTGCCCGAGATTGCCATTGAGATCCATCCCGTCGCGCATCTGCGCGTTAAAGGTTTCGGCTAAACCAATCGCAGTTCGGCCCAACGCATTTCGCGCGGGTTGCAAAACCTGATCTCTAAAATCGATCAGTCCACCTAACTCTCCACCGGTTAGTTTATCGCTGAGATCAAAGACCGACACTAGCCCTTCATAGATAATGACGTCTTGGGTGGGGTCGTTCAGGCTTGCTTGAGCCCGCAGCGTAAAGGTTTCATTTCCACTTAATATTGCCTGGCCGTTGCCGACAAAAATTGACAGTTGATTCTCTTGCTCATTGATCACGGTGATGTCGATCTTAGTCGCTAGCTGTTCCAACATCTGGTCGCGTTGGTCGAGCAAGTCAGCGGCTTGTTGGTTGCCCGACCCAGTGGCGCTCATTTGGTCTAATGCTGAATTGATGTCGCGAATAGATGTCACGAGTGAATTGATTTCGTCAACCTTGCTGCGAACAAGATCGTTAGTATTTTCTTGTAAAACTTCAAACCGATTCTCGGTGCTCTGGAACCGAGCCGTCAGGCTTTCCGCCGCATTGATCATGTTATTGCGGGCGGTGCTCGATGATGGGTCATCGGCCACTGACTGAACGGCTTCAAAAAAGTTGTGCAGCATCGGCGAGATCCCAGACTGTGGGTCGCCGAGAACGTCATCCACATGCCCCGACAGCTGAGCAAACATCGATGCGCGCGCATAGGTCGAGCTGGCAGACCTGACTTCTCGTGTTAAAAACTGATCATAGGCTCTCGAAATCGACTCTACCTCGACCCCGTTGCCATAGAAGACACCACCAAACATCGAGGGTGTGTTGGCGCCGATCTCTGCCGATTGGCGGCTATAGCCGGGTGTGTTGACGTTGGCAATATTGTGGCTGGTGACCGAGAGCGCCCGTTGAAACGCGAGTAATCCGCCCACCGCATTATTTAGAATATCAGGCATGATCGAGCACTCCTGGTTCAATCTCACTCAGCGCCAATCGCAGGCGGTCGCCGTTTAGAATGTCGATTACCTTGTCAGCATAAGCAGGATCGGTCGCATAGCCTGACGAATGCAGCGATCTGATAAAATTTTGATCATCATTCACATGACTAAGCGCTTGCTGATAACGCGGATTGGAATGAATGAAATCGACGTAGTCCGACAGGCTCTGCTGGTTCGATGCGTAGGATCGGAAACTCGACACCTCGTTATGCAGCAAACCATCACGATATTCGAGTGACGGCCGACTGAGCCTTTCGCCCTGCCATTGAGGCCCTGCCTTGATGCCAAATAGATTGAAACTATCTCGTCCATTCTGATGCTTAAGCGTGTGTTGCCCCCAACCGGTCTCTAGAGCGGCCTGGGCGACTAAAATTTTGGGGCTAGTTCCGAGTTGATCGGCAGCCTGCTGGGCTTTCGGCCAAATATCGGCGACAAACGCCGAGGTCAAATGCCAATTGGGGCTGTTGCGCACTTGATCTTGCAGCGCGAGACGCTCGACTTCGGCAAAATCATTAGCGCTAACCGCGGTTGCGATGACATCGGCTTTAGATGGGCGGCTGGGCTGAGTGGCTAAAGGCTGTGGTGCTATGGGCTGCGACACTGAAGCCGTCGGCCTGACTGGCACAGGCTTGACTTGCGAAGCCGCGACCTGAGCAGCGATTGGATTTGTGAAAAATTGGTTAGGCGGTAACGGAAAGCTTGGCGCTTGAGTGGCTTGAGTTTGGCCGAACTGCGGCGTTTGATAAAATTTTTGGCTAACCGATTGAGTCAAATCGCCTAACAGGCTGGCGACATCACGGGTCGGTTTGACCACATCACTAGGCATTTGTTGCATCAGCATTCGGGCGATTCCTAGCCGGTCTTGACCGGCAACAGTTTGCGCCAATTGCTTGTCATACATCTCTTGATAAAACTCCATGTAGCTACTGCTGTCGCTGCCCTCAATTTTTGAGGCTGAGCGCATCGTGGCTAACATCTGTTGAACGAAGAGGCCTTCGAATTGTTGCGCGACTTGCTTAGCGGCATCGCTACTTTGATTGCGCGCCATTGACTTGAGTTCGCCAAAATGCTGGAAGTCGAGATAGAAATTAGATCCGTTAGTTGATGACATTGAGCCAGCCCGCTTAGATCACAATCAGCTCGGCGCTCAAGGCTCCGACCTGCTTAAGCGATTCTAAAATGGCCACCAGATCTGACGGTGAGGCGCCAACTTGGTTGACCGCACGGACAATTTCGTTGAGGGTGACGCCCCTCGGAAATCTAAACATTCGGCTGTCGGCAGTGGTGACCTCGATATTTGACTCAACGTTTTCCGCAGTGACGCCTTGCTCGCTAAACGGCCCCGGCTGCGAGACGTCGGTCGTGTTGGTGATAGTGACGGTCAGATTGCCATGCGAGACTGCTGCCGCATAGACCTTCACATGATTGCCGATCACCACCGTGCCGGAACGCGAATTGA
>CBDTWQ010000350.1:0-2774 GCA_965364115.1 uncultured Gammaproteobacteria bacterium
ACCAGAGATCGAATCAACAGCATGCTCGATGCGGGCTCACCGATCAGAAATTGATATGATAGCCTCATTCAAATTTTGAAAACTAGACTTCAACTTCGACGATTAAGCCAAGATTAATATGACAATTGAATATGAAAAACTGGCCCGCAACGACGCCAATTTTGTCGCCCTGACACCGCTCTCTTTTTTGCAACGCACGGCCGACATTTACCCACAGCGAGAATCCCTGATTTACAATCAGCGTCGCTACACCTGGGCGCAGACTCGAAATCGTTGCGTCCGAATTGCTTCCAGTCTGGCTGCACGAGGGATTGGTTTAAACGACACAGTTTCAGTGTTTGCTTTTAATACGCCGGAAATGTTTGAGAGCCATTTCTCTATCGCGATGGCCGGTGCGGTGTTGAACACCATTAACACTCGGCTTGATGCGGCAACAGTGGCTTACATCATAGATCATGGCGAAGCCAAAGCTTTCATCTGCGATCGGCAACTTTGGCCAGTGCTGTCTGAAGCCTTGCAAAGCTGCCACACAAAACCTGAAATCATCCTTATTGATGACATTGATGCGATTGAAAAACCGCCGCTGCCGACCGAACACGAGTTCACTTTTTATGAAGACCTGGTCGACCGCGGAGACGACACCTTTAGCTGCCAAATGCCGGTTGATGAATGGCAGGCCTTATCCTTAAATTACACCTCAGGCACCACGGGTTTCCCCAAAGGTGTGGTTTACCATCATCGTGGGTCTTATCTGATGACCATGGGCACGGTGATTTCCTGGGCACTGCCATCGCATCCGCGTTACCTCTATACGGTGCCGATGTTTCACTGCAACGGCTGGGGGCACGCATGGACCATGACCGCGGTGGCCGCTACCGTGGTTTGCATTCGTGCTTTTTCGCCTAAGTTGTTTTTCGAACTGGCGGAGCAACATCAAATCACCCATTTTGGTGGTGCACCGGTGGTGCTCAACATGTTGGCGAACGCGCCGGCAGCAGAGCAAAAACGTTTCGACAACTCTATCTACGCGATGACGGCGGGTGCCCCACCTCCGGCGAAGGTGTTGGAAAGCATGGCTCAATTTAATTTTGAAGTGATGCATGTCTACGGGCTCACCGAAACCTACGGGCACATTTTGCAATCAGCGCCACAAGAAGACTGGGCTCGACAATCGATCGAGCAACAGGCGGAACTCAAGGCACGCCAAGGCGTTCGTTTCTCGATGACCGAAGCAGTCGATGTAATCAACCCTGAGACCGATGAGCCGGTCGCATGGGATGCTGAGACCATGGGTGAAATCGTGGTGCGTGGCAACACCGTGATGAAAGGCTATTTGAAAGATTCAAAAGCGACCGCCGAGGCTTTCCGAGAAGGCTGGTTTCGCAGTGGCGACATCGCCGTGGTTCACCCGGACGGATATATCCAAGTTAAAGACCGTGCCAAAGATGTGATTATCTCGGGCGGCGAAAACATTTCCTCGGTTGAAGTTGAAGGCGTGCTTTATCAACATCCGGCGGTGGCTGAAGCGGCTGTGGTGGCACTAGCCGATGAAAAATGGGGTGAAGTGCCTTGCGCCTTTGTCGAATTGAAAAACGGCGCGCAAGCTAGTGAAGCTGAATTAATCGACTTCAGCGCAAGCAAAATGGCCCGCTTTAAACGACCCAAGAGAGTGATTTTTGGTGAACTGCCCAAAACAGCAACGGGTAAAATTCAGAAAAATGTCTTGCGCGAACGAGCCAAAGGATTGTAAACATCTCTTTTAACCCTCACTCTTACCCTCATGAATAAATCTATTTCTCCGCTTGAGCTTCGCCATCAGATTCGCAGTGGTGCCTTCAACAGCAACACCTCGGGTTATTCTCGTGGTTTCGTGCAAGGTAATCTTTGCATTTTGCCAGCTGACTACGCCAACGAATTTCTTCAGTTTTGCCATGCTAACCCAAAGCCTTGCCCGTTGATCGCGATGTCCGGATCGCCGGGTGACTATCAGATTCCGAGTCTCGGTGAAGACCTAGACCTTCGCAGCGATATTCCGAAATATCGGATTTTCGAAGACGGCGTGCTGGTCGATGAAATTACGAATATCAGCCAACTCTGGCGAGATGATTTGGTCGCTTTTGTGCTCGGTTGTTCATTTTCTTTCGAAGAAGCGCTGATCGATGATGGTTTGGACATCCGTAATGTCAGCGAGGGTGTCAACGTGCCGATGTATCGAACCGATATCGATTGCAACACGGTTGGTCGGTTTTCGAGCAAAATGGTGGTTAGCATGCGCCCGATGGTGCCTTCGGATGCGATAAGAGCGATTCAAATATGCACCCGTTTCCCGTCAGTTCACGGAGCGCCCGTGCATTTTGGCGAGCCATCAAGAATTGGGATAAAAGACATCGCTAAGCCAGATTTTGGCGACCCGGTAACCATTCGTCCTGGTGAGGTGCCTGTTTTTTGGGCCTGTGGAGTCACCCCTCAAGTGGCGGTCGAAAAAGCCAAGCCGCCGTTTTGCATCACGCACGCGCCGGGCTGCATGCTGGTTACGGACCTGCCCAACAGCCACCTTGCGGTGATGTAGTTGGCACAATACACAATACCCAAGTCACCTAAGGTAAAGCGAAAATGTTGATGCTGAATTGCGATCTTGGCGAGAGTTACGGATCTTGGAAAATGGGTCGAGATGAAGCCGTAATGCCGCACATCGATCAGGCCAATATCGCTTGCGGTTTTCACGCGGGTGACCCACTGATCATGCAAAAAACATTGGGCATGGCGAAATCGAA
>CBDTWQ010000351.1:0-2770 GCA_965364115.1 uncultured Gammaproteobacteria bacterium
GGTTCAAGCAATAGGTCCACTTCACCCACTTCGATTCGGCTCAAATCTAGAATTTGATCGATCAGCGACATCAGGTGCTTACCCGCCCGATTGATTTCTGTCGCGGTCTTAAGTTGCTGCTCGCTAAAGCTTCGATCGTATTCAAATAATTGCGAATAACCGAGAATCGCATTCAAAGGGGTGCGCAGTTCATGGCTCATGTTGGATAAGAATTCGGACTTGGCGTGGCTCGCCTGCTCAGCCAGCACCTTGGCTTCAATCAGCTCTGCCTCTGCTTTTTTTCGCGACGTAATATCTTCAAAAATTGAGATCACTCGCTGCCAGCTCTGCTCATAGCCACGCACAATGGTGGTGATGATATGAACTTCGAGGTGGGTGCCGTCACAACGCGTATCTTTTCGCTCGGCTTCGTAGTAGCTCTTGCCACTCGCTAAGACTTCGATTCTATTGGCGTAATACTGCGACCATTGCTCATCGGGCCAATCATCCGGATGCTCCAAAGAATCGGCATCCTGTTGCTCTGAATCAGCACGATAAGTGTCGAGAAAGCTCTGATTCTTGTTAGTAGTTACCACCCCTTTCATCAACTCACGCAAGATCGGGCGATTATCCAGCAGGTAGGTCCGCAAATCGGTAACACCTTCCGCTAGAAACGCATCAACGCCCTTCTTTACCGAGCTATAGTCTTCTTCTAGAATGCCGAGCGGGATTTGCTCGAACAGCGTCAGAAAGCGTTCTTCGGTTTGTTTTCGACCCGACACCGCCTGTTGCGAAAGGCTAACATCCTGAATCACGCCATATCTTCCGATCAGCACTCGCTTGTCATCGTATAGCCCGAGCTGTTGTTCACGAAGATGACGCACTTCGCCCTCTTTGAACTGAACTCGGAATTCAAAACTGTGGGTTGCGTCTTGCTTTAGATGGGACTGTGCGATCGCTTGTTCACGATAGAGACTTTGATCCTCAGGATGAACCAGTCGATTGAAATCTTCGGGATGACGCAACATTCCCATCATCTGCTCGAACTCTAGGCCGAATACGGCCACATCGTGCTGGCTACAGGTAATCAACTCCTGCTTGAGTTCGTCCCATTCCCAATAGCCAATCTTGAGCTCCTTGGCAACCGCTAGATGACGTTCATCGCGCGCTTTGCCTTCGGCGGTGGCCGCCTCAAGCTTTTGTTTGAGTTGCGCAATTTCGTCTCGCAAAACGGCTTCGACGAGGTTTTCGGAATTGTGATTTAAATCAGGTAGTGCCAAAGCAATTGAGTTTCTGCTGCAGGAGTGACTAAGTATAGGCAGGAATGCCGATTATTCTTTAGATACGGCGGATAAAATTGAAGTCGTTGAAATTCGAACCCCCTCGCACAATCGAAGTATACTGAGGCGCTTGACCCACTCGGAGCACTACGATGGCGAGCACACCTTCAACCATGTTAGCGCTGAACACGCCGGCACCCAATTTTAGCTTGGCGGATGCAACAACCGGTCAACAAATTAGCCCGATTGACTATCAGGGCATGCCAATATTGATTGTCTTTTCCTGCAACCATTGTCCCTATGTGCTGCATATTCTCGATTCCTTTACCGAATTCGCCGATTCGCTTCGCCAGTCTGCGATCCAGATAGTGATGATCAACGCCAATGATGTCGTTGGCTACCCAGAAGATAGCCCCGAGAAAATGGCGGCGCTGGCCGAAAGTTACCACTTCAGCTTTCCCTATTTATTCGATTATTCCCAACAAGTCGCTGCCGCTTATCGTGCTGCCTGCACGCCCGATTTCTTTTTATTCGATAGACAACATCGATTGGCTTACCGAGGTCAATATGATGGCGCTCGACCCGGCAACCGAACCGAGGTGAATGGTGAAGATTTGAAAGCGGCCACAGCCGCCGTGTTAGATCGCAATGAAGTAAACCCGACACAGGTGCCTAGCATGGGTTGCAACATCAAATGGAAAGTCGGTAACGAACCTGACTATTTTTGAGCCTCGAGTTCAGTCAAGGTTTGATCGACTTCGCTTTCGATTTCGATTTCAGAATGTTCGACTGAAATTTTAGCCATAATTTCTTCAGGCGTCAGTTCGTGCTGCTGCCCACCGCCGAAAATTTCACCAAACTCACTGATCATTCGGCTCATTTTATTATTGCTCGAAGATAGCGCCTCAGTTAGCTGTTTGTTTTCGTCTTTTAGCTGATTGACTTGCTGCAATTGTGGTTCGCTGACAACCGCAGGCGTGGCTAAGGGTCGCGCTGCTTTATAGCTCTCTAGCATTTCAGTCAGGCTTGAATTAAGCCGGGACAACTGCAATTCACCGCGATCTCGCAAAGCATCGATCAAAGACTGATAGTGTTCGGTTTCCAATCGGCTGATGGTTTCAATTTTGTCAGACAAGGCATCGCCCTCGAGTTGCATCACATCGTTGAGGAAAGCCTCAATCGACTGCAATCGAGCCGCCTTATCAGTGTTGAACTGTGCGAATAGTTTGTCCAATGCCTGACGCCGCTTGCGTCGACCAATCAACACAAACAATAGCAGGCTGAAAAAGGCGACTAGTGAGAAGATAAAACCCTCGGTCAACAAAATCAGATGAATGGGGTGAACCTCAAACACTCAATTCCTTATCATCCGATGCCTCGTTGCTCGAGGTCTCATCGGATGATGCGTCCTCGGCCAACGAGGCATCATCCGATACCTCAACATCTAACGCCTCATCGGCCAACGCTTCCTCACCCGATGCCTCATCCTTCAACGTCTCGTCATCCGATAC
>CBDTWQ010000352.1:0-2759 GCA_965364115.1 uncultured Gammaproteobacteria bacterium
TAGCGGTTTCGAGGTCTCGAATCTCACCGACCATGATCACGTCCGGGTCTTGTCGCAAGAAGGCGCGCAAAGCCTCCGCAAAGGTTAAACCGACCTTGTCATTGACGTTGACCTGATTAATTCCTTCGAGGTTGATTTCAGCCGGATCCTCGGCGGTGGAAATGTTAGTTTCAGGCACATTTAAAATATTCAGCCCGGTATAAAGCGACACGGTTTTGCCGCTGCCCGTAGGTCCGGTCACCAAAATCATGCCGTATGGGTTAGAAAGCGCATCCATATACAATTTCTTTTGATCTTCTTCGTAACCCAACGCATCGATCCCGAGCTGGGCACTGGCGGGGTCAAGAATACGTAAAACCACCTTCTCGCCAAACAGCGTGGGGCAAGTGTTAACCCGAAAGTCGATCGCCCGTCGTTTCGATAACTTGAGTTTAATCCGCCCGTCCTGCGGCACCCGGCGTTCAGAAATATCCATCCGAGACATCACTTTAACCCGAGCGGTCAGTTTGGCCGCGATGCCGACCGGCGGTGCAGCCACTTCAGAGAGAATGCCGTCGATTCGATAGCGAACTCGATAGCGTTTCTCGTATGGTTCAAAGTGAATGTCGGATGCGCCTCGGTTGATCCCATCAACCAATATCTTGTTGATATATTTGACCACCGGCACGTCATCTTCGTCATTGCCGATCACCCCTTCATCTTCATCCTCGTCCGGGCCGATATCCAGATCGCCAAGATCATCGCTGAGCATGTCACCCATCGCCAAGCTCATCACCTTGGCAACCTTGTCTAAGAATCGAACTAACTGATCTTCCTGCACCAGCACCGCTTCGGTGGTTAGCCCGGTGACAAACTTGAACTCGTCGAGCGCTTGAGTGTTGGTCGGGCTAGCAACCGCAACAAATAATTTATTGCCGCGTTTGAATAGTGGCACCGCATTGTTCTTATGGATCAGTTTTTCTTCCACCAATTCAAAGGCAGCCATCTCGACATCCATCACGTCGAGGTCAAACACCGGCAAGCCAAACTCCTTCGACGACATCATCGCGATGATTCGCGCTGAGACAATCTTGTTTTTAACCAAATAACTGGTGAATTGGACGCCCTCTTTGTTAGCGCTTTCCACCGCTTTAATCGCAGTGTCTTCAGCCAAATGGTTGTCCATCACGAGTTTGCGTGCAATGCCGGTTAAATTCATCTCGGGCGCAGTCGTGAGTGATAGTGAGTTTTAAGAATAAAAAGCATCCGATTCAATGAGTTATAGGTTAGGTTCAGTCGACAGAACGGGTTAGTTGAGTTAATTTTAGACGGGATTCGAGCGATCACAAGGCAAATCGACCTAGGTCACTTAATATAGCGAAATCAGTTGGTTATTAGAAACGCTTAAATTAAATTCTGAAATTTGTGGCCAGTGGTAAATGAGGCAGCCGCAAGGGATTTTTGTTTACAAGGAATTCGAAAAAAATGGTCTTCGAAATGACCTGACTGGAGAAAAGCGCGATTAAGTGCGACGTCCGTTGGACGGTTGCATTGAACGTTGGTTGCGATTGACTTAGTGCTTGTTGCCATCATTGCTAGGTACTATTTAACTTAAAACGCTATCCAACTTAGATTTGAAGTATATAGGGGTAAATTATTAGGTCTCGAACTAATAGCAGTGCAAAAAAAAGACCTGGCACTATGCAGGCCAGGTCTTTAATCGTTACTTAGGGTGTTTAGATTATGCTGCTGCGCGGCAGTTAGCAGGGCGATATTTTTGATCCAAACCACCAGCGGTGCAAGTCCAAGTGACGATACCAGCTGGGATTTCGCCTGACGTCAATCCAGTCGGTGTCAAAATGATGGTGTCGCCACCGGCCTGGGCCGTATAGGTTATTGTAATAAGGCCAGTGCCGGCGGTTATTACGACAGAAGTAATATTAGATGTAGAAGACCCACCCCAACCCAAAGAATAGTCTGTTGCAGCGACTGAAGCATTTTCAACCACGACTACTTTAGCCGCTGAGGCCTGAACCATACCTTCTGAAACACGAGCACGAACGGTGTAGTCTTGATAAGCAGGCAACGCAATTGCTGCCAGAATGCCGATAATCGCCACTACGATCATCAGTTCGATTAAGGTAAAACCGGATTGTTGTTTCTTCATATTAGTTTCCTGTCGTCAGTAAAATGTTAACGAGCCCGAATCTCTTCAAGCCGTTTCGTGAAGTAATAAAAGCAATACCGATGCCAACTTTTGTGTTTTCTGGTTAATGTAATAAAAACAAGCACTTAAGTTAAAGGCTAGTGTTTCTAATGATGATTTTTCGAGGCAGGTTTAACAAAATTGTTAAGATTTGACAGCGAATGTCAGATAAAGCAGCGTTGCTAACGCTCACTAAAGCAGGCCTAGCTCTGTTTCAGGCCTAGCTTCTCGATGCGATAGCGTAATTGACGTAATGTGATGCCGAGTGACCGCGCGGTGGCCGACTGATTCCATCGATGGTTTTCAAGCGCGCTGAGAATTTGTTTGCGTTCGAGGGTTTGGGTCATGTCGCTGAGGCTGGCGTCAGGGTAGGCGTTATTCTGTGTGTTTTGTGGCAGTTGTAAATCGTCGGTCTCTATCAAGTCGTTCTCACACAGTGCCAGCGCCCGTTCAAGAATGTTTTCGAGTTCACGCACGTTGCCGGGAAATGGGTAGCCGCCTAACGCTTGTTGTGCCGTTTCGGAAATGCCGATGTCGCTGGTATTTAGCGCATTGTGTTTGGCAATCAGAAAGT
>CBDTWQ010000353.1:0-2758 GCA_965364115.1 uncultured Gammaproteobacteria bacterium
CCCTTAGACTTGAACTTCGCAGGCGCGCTTGTAAGGCCCTAGGCAGAACAAAACTAGGATGATGATGAGTAACGCGAAAGACAGATAGCACAGAGGGATTCCACCCTGGGCGCCGGCGCGTAGGCCGCCACTGCTGGTGGCGGGACAGATGCCGCCACCGCCGAACATTTCGGCGAGAGAAGCGAGCGCTGCGATGATGAATGCGACTGCCCAGCCGATGCCGAAAAAATAATGTTTGTAGCGCAAGTGTTTAACGATCAATGAGCTGAGCATCAAGGCATAGGCGATTGTCACCAGATAACAGATCGGGATTATACCGATGTGGGGGCATGCGGTGCCTGTGAAGTTGTTGAGGCTGACGCTGGCGCCGCCGAGAAGGCCGAATAGAATTAATATCCATAATGGAAGGTCGATTTTCAGATTGCTATTCATGCCAATTCACTCCGGTTTAAAGAACTAAAATAGAATCAATTAAAGATGATCGTCTGATTTGCAAAATTACCGGTTTCAATCCGGCTTTGACCGTTTAGATATTTCACTTCAACCGACTTCGCTTTCTGTTGGCCGAGCCCAAAAATCAGCATATGCGATTGATCCGAACACAAACCCTCACCGACCACAAAGCTCTGCCGAAGCAAGCTGCCATCGGCTGACGTAACCGTAACTTGCGCGCTGACCGAGGCGACGGTGTTGGGCAGCTTCACCTTCAGATAATTGGCATCTCCGCCTCGACTCAGAAAAACTTTCTGCGGGCCAAGCAGATTTACATGAATCAAATCGGGGTAGCCGTCTTGATTAAAATCAGCCGACAATGGGGTGATCCCATAGAGGCGGTTTTGCACCTCGGCTTGGTGGCCTGCTGCGGCAAACTCCCCGCTACTATTTTGCAGCATGAAACGGCCATCGAGCCGCAACGCGGACAGATTGTGCAGCGGAAAACCGACATAGTTTTCAGACACCACGAGATCGTCTTTGCCATCTAGGTTGAAATCTTCGAACACTGCGCCCCAGGAGAATTCGTAATCAGCGATCTTGACCTGTTCGGCCACGTCTTCGAACTGAAAGTTCCCGCGATTGCCAAACATGAACCATTTTTGATGCAAAACCTGATCATCACGCAGGTCGCCCCGCACGATGCCAGCCGGGGTGGTGCTGCCGACATTGGAGAAATAGAAATCGGGCAGGCCATCGTTGCCCAAGTCGGTGACACCGATGCCCATTGGGTAGGCAAAGCTATCGGTTGATGGATTTGGCATGTCCTTAAACTTCAGGCCACCGAGATTTTTCCAGGTTTTGATGGTGCCGGTGTCATGCGCCACCATCAGGTCTTCTAGGCCGTCCGCATCGACATCGATGAACATCCCAAGGAAGGTGTTGTGCTGATATTCCATCCCGGCGGCCACCGTAATATTCTCAAATTGATTATCACCCTTGTTTATATAGAGGCTGCTGCGGCCACCATAGGCTTGGTTGAAAATGGTTTCGCCTTCGACATGTTTACGCGCAATGTAGCCCGCGACGAACAGATCAAACAGCCCATCGCGATTAAGATCAGCGACGCCGACCGACAGCGGAACTGACTTTGCATCGAAGTCGAGGTCGAGCCTTAACTCGCTGAACGTCGCATTGTTATTGGTGTAAAGCCAGACCCCCGATTGCCGCGTGATCAGCAGGTCCGTGTCGCCATCGAGGTCCAGATCGAGCGCGATTGCGCTAAAGGTTTTATCGGGTGTTTGCTTTTGCCATCCGGTGCTGGCCGTGATGTCGACAAAGCGGTTGTTCTCAAAGCGATAAAATCGATCTTGCTGATTGATGCCGCCACCAAAGAAGACTTCTTCAATGCCGTCGTTGTCGATGTCGATCACTGCGCCCGCGGTAAACGGCAGGGTTTTCATTTTGTCATAGGTTGGCACAAAATCGATGGTCTGTTGCTCGAACTGCGGAATTTCAAGCCCTTCGGTGCTGGCCTGATAAGGGTCTGCTCGGTCACTGGCGGCCAGCCAATAAACGCCACCGACAATGATCACAATTGTCAGTAATATGAAGGCCGCAATCGTTTTGAGAAGCTTGGCGATAGACATGGTTCAGTAAGCCTGCTTTAGAGGGGTTGAAGGGTGTCTTTGGGTCGCCAGACGTGGAACAGCGAGGCGCAGAAAAAAACAAAGAAAGCGACATTCAACGCAATCGGCATCAAATGTTTGCCCACCGCCGGGGCTATCAGATAGATCGCGAAACAGGCGAGAATGATCAGGATTGGGTTGACAATTGCAACCCAGCGACGGTAGTGGGAACGCCCGGTGAGGCTTAACCAGATCACGATAATAGACAGCAGTAAGGTGGTGATGCGGATCGTCTGCAATAAGGTTTCGTAACGCAATTCGTAAAGCGCGACTAGGGCTTCAATTTCTGGCGTCATTGGCAGGTTGACCAGCGCCGAAATGCTGGCGCGCGAACCGATCCAGACGACGCCGACCATGAAGCCAAAACTACCGAGCAGAAAGGCCGCAAAAGCGGTCTTTTCAGCCGCGGGTCTTAACATTAGGTAGATGTGGTAGCAGCCAACCGGATAGAGCGATGCGCCAAACACCGCGATGAAGTGGCCGAGGTTGGAGCGCGCTGCCGGAATGCCGGTCATAAACAAATAACCGCCCTCGGTAAACCGCGCCAATGGATCGTAGTGCAACAGATATTCACCGACGCCAACCAAAATCGAGGCGAGCAATCCACACAGACCGGTGACCAACAATGATTTTTGCAA
>CBDTWQ010000354.1:0-2745 GCA_965364115.1 uncultured Gammaproteobacteria bacterium
AGCGGTTTATCAGTTGCGACGGCAGCAATCGGGTGGCGAGTTTTTGCGGCACCATTTACATCGAGTGGTCGCGATCTCGGCCGTGTTGCGCACGCGTGACCAATTCAAAGTCTGGTCCTTAGGTGATCTCGAATCGAATGAAGAGGATATATTAAAGCGTTTCTATAGCGGTCTGGAGCGCTACACCCCACGTTTGGTCTCCTGGAATGGTGGCGGTTTTGATCTACCCGTGATCCACTATCGCAGCCTGCTTTATCCGATCAATGCGGGTCATTACTGGGAGAACGGCCAGAATGACAGCAGCTTCCGATACAATAATTACCTCAGTCGCTTTCATGATCGTCACACTGATTTAATGGATGTTTTGGCGGGCTTTCAGCCTCGAGCCAATGCGCCATTGGATGAAATCGCCGGTCTATGTGGGTTTCCCGGTAAAATGGGGATGAGCGGCGGCAAGGTATGGGAAGCTTTTCAACAAGGGCAATTGGAATCAATACGCAATTATTGTGAAACCGACGTGTTGAACACTTACCTAGTCTATCTCCGTTATCAGTGCAACCGCGGGTTGCTTGATAAGGAACAGTATCGAGCTGAGGCCCAACAAGTGCGTGATGCGCTCAAGACTTCCGAGCAACCGCACCTGCTCGAATTTGAAGCGGCCTGGCTCGATGTCTAGGTCAAGGCGTTCGAATCGAACGCGCAAGATTCAGTCAGATCCGGTTGAAGTCACGATCGAATCTTTATCACACGAAGGTCGTGGCATCAGTCACATCGATGGAAAAACGGTCTTCGTGTTTGCCGCACTCGTTGGCGAGCGGGTGAAGATACAGTTACAAAAAAATCGAAAAAAATTCGATCAAGCGACCACCCTAGAAGTGCTAGAAGCATCTAGTCAGCGGATTGAACCCCGCTGTGAAGCATTTCAAACCTGCGGCGGCTGCAGTTTGCAACATATGTCGAACGACGATCAGGTGGCATTCAAGCAACAGAGTCTGTTGGAGAGGTTGGAACATGCAGGCATTGAGGTGGGCGAGGTAATGCCAGCGTTGCGCGCCGATGCCTGGGGCTACCGCAAAAAAGCCCGGCTTGGGGTTAAATACGTTGAGAAGAAAGGTCGTGTGTTGGTCGGCTTTCGTGAACGCGAAGCACCCTATATCGCCGACATGCATCGTTGTGAAGTGTTGTTGCCTGAGGTGGGCGAGAAACTCGATTTGATCGCTGAAATGATTGATCAATTGGAGGCCCGTTCGCTGATTCCACAAATTGAGGTGGCCGCTGACGATGATCAAGTGCAGCTGGTGTTTCGTCACCTCAAACCTTTATCGTCTTCGGATCAGGCTCAGTTAGTCGAGTTCGCCAAAGCTCAAGAATTTTATATCCAGTTGCAATCGGCCGGGCCCGACAGCGTAGAAAATCTCTATCCCAAGGAACAGCAGTTGAGCTTTAAGCCCCTGCAAAACAATGATTTAAAAGTTGACTTCAAGGCGCTGGATTTTGTTCAAGTGAATAGTAAAATTAACCAGCAAATGGTTGCGCAGGCGCTGCAATGGTTGGACTTGAAGGACACTGATGAAGTGTTAGACCTATTTTGTGGCCTCGGCAATTTCACCCTGCCGTTAGCCCAGCTCAGTGCGGAGGTCACAGGCGTTGAGGTTGATCAGGCGATGGTTGAGCGAGCTCGCCATGCGGCACTCGCTAATGACATTCACAACACCCAATACGAAGTGATGGACCTCAATAAAGTCGACTTTGATTTTCCATGGATGCGTCGCGAATATGACAAAATTCTGCTCGACCCGCCACGCTCAGGTGCCTTAGAAATGTGTCAGATTTTAGGCCGCTTTAGGGCTTCAACTATCGTCTATGTATCCTGTCAGGCTTCTAGTTTGGTGCGCGATGCAGCGATTATTTGCGCGCAAGGTTATCGATTAGAGAAGGTGGGCGCGATGGATATGTTTCCGCAAACCGCGCATGTTGAATCGATGGCCGTGTTCAAGAGGATTAAAAAATGAAAATAGTCAGTGCGATTGTTAAACCGTTCAAACTCGATGACGTGCGCAGCGCTTTGTCAGATATTGGGATCAATGGTCTCACGGTTAGTGAGGTTAAAGGCTTCGGTCGGCAAAAAGGTCATACCGAACTCTATCGTGGCGCAGAATATGTGGTTGACTATATTCCAAAAGTAAAAATTGAAGTTGCGATTGATGATAACCGTGTGGATCAAGTGATCGAAGCAATCGTCGAGGCCGCGCGAACGGGTAAGATTGGCGATGGCAAGATTTTTGTGACTAACCTAGAAACGGTGGTTCGAATCCGAACCTCAGAGTCGGGTTCGGCTGCGCTGTAATCGCAAAGGCGTGAGCTGCGCCTAGTCTCAGTTCGGCCTTAAGAACTCAAAAACCGTTCTATTTCGATTGCCTTGAAAATGCCTTTGGCGGTCGCCAATGGATGCTCATCACTAAACAATTCCGCTTCTAGTTCAACCTTGTCACCATTGATGCGGGTGATCCATGCGCGTAAGTTGAGAATTTTGTTTAGCGGCACCATTTTTAAAAATCGAGTGGTCAATTCGACCGCCACAGATTGGTGGCCATTCATCCATGTGGTGCAACCAAACGCTTCGTCAAAGACAAATGTTGTGATCCCACCATGAACGTGGGCCGGTGGGCCAAAACAGCATTCAGCGAACCATACGTGTCCGTTTAGAGAGCCATCACTGCGACTTTTATAGAAACGCATAATGAT
>CBDTWQ010000355.1:0-2743 GCA_965364115.1 uncultured Gammaproteobacteria bacterium
CATTTGATCGAGTTTGCAGACCAAACCTTTGCCGGTGCCGACATCGGCGGGTTCTTCAAGGATTCGCTTTGGCAAGGTGTCGTCGGCCTTGCTCAAGCCGGCTTTTAGGTTGAATAGTTTTTCGATATTCCAGATTCGCTCACCGGTTTCTTGCATCCGTGCTTCGCTGCTCCAATCGCTCTCACAAGCGGTGTCGACCAACTCTCGGTAATCGGCAAGACCCCAGCCACAGCCGCTCGGAAATAAGCAGAGTCCGCTGGCATCCATGAACGCCACGTCGCGTTGCGTTGCGGCAACAATTTCTGCCTTGCCGGCCACTTCGGTGGTTTCAAAGTCGTGTTCATAAGGGTCAGCGCGTAAGTGACAAGCGCCACGGTTACTGGTGGCGTAGGCTAAACCCATGCCTTGCATTGAGCGGCCATCATAAGCCGCAAATTCTTGGCCTTTGACCGTCATGGAGAGATCGGGGTGCCCATATTTTTCGCATAAACGTTTTGAGCCCATCGCGATGTCGACGCCAAATCCTTCACCTTTGCCAACCAACTCCGCAATTTGACAAAGCGCCTCGGCGTTGCCGAATTCGAGTTTGATTCCGCCGGTGATGGTTTCATCGATGGCACCAATGTCAAACATCTCCATCGCGGCTGCGATGGTCCCGCCCAATGAAATAGGGTCCATACCGTATTCGTTGCAAATGAATCCAGCAAAGGTCGCGGCATCGATGTCGTCGACACCCACTGCGGAACCGAGTGCATAAGCGGTTTCATACTCAAGCCCACCCGAGGCGCCGTGATATTCGGGACGGTCCTTGACCGAGAAATGGTTTGGGTCGATCTTACAAATTCGACCACAACCAATAGTGCAACCAAAGCAGGCGCCATTGGTGACGATGTTGGTGTGACCGCTTGCGTTGGGCGTGTGCATCGCTTCTGGGTTTAGTTTATCGGCACCTTCGAAACGTACGCTGCGATTGTTATGCGTGGGTAGACTGCCGAAACCATTGGTGACGTCCATCATCGCAAGCGTGCCGTCGCGAGCCATGCCTTCGCGGTCATCGAGGCGTGCATTAACCTCAGTAATTTTGCTCATATAGTGTTTGGGATTCGGATGGCTGACACCAATCGTGCCGCGAATTGCGATTGTTTTAAGATTTTTCGAGCCCATTACGGCACCCACCCCAGATCGTCCAGCGGCACGATGCTTGTCGTTAACGATGCAGGCATAGCGGCACGAATTCTCACCCGCCTGGCCGATTCCGGCGAAACGCATGAGTGGGTCACGATGCTTGGTCGCGAGCAAGTCTTCGGTCTGCCAAACGGTTTTGCCCCAAAGTTCGCTGGCATCGCAAATTTCGACATTTTCGTTTTGAATCAGCAGATATACCGGTTTGCTCGACTGGCCTTCAATGATCAGCATGTCGTATCCGGCGTGCTTAAGTTCACCGCCGAATTTGCCGCCTGAATTTGAACAAGCGATGCCGCCGGTTAAAGCGCCTTTGGTGATCACGGTGTAGCGACCGCCGGTGGACGCCATGGTGCCGGTCAGTGGTCCGGTGGCGAAGATCAACTTATTCTCAGCGGAAAGAGCATCGACCGCGGGGTCCATTTCCTCATAAAGGTATTTACTGCCAAGCCCGCGAGAACCGAGGAAGGCTTCAGCCCATTCCATATTAAGAGGTTCAATCTTGGACGTGCCTGCGGTCAGATTGACGCGAAGAATTTGACGTTGCCAAGTCATCTGGAGTTCTCCCGAGGATTGCTAGGTTGCTTTGTTGGTCTGCCCGATTGTATCTGCTGACGGGTTGATTTAACACCGTCTTGTCAATTCGATATATTTTTCTGGAATGCCGGCCAAAATTCAATTTTTCTGTCGGTTTGGTTAGCATGTGATTAAGGTTGTGCGCTACAATTCGCGCAGTCAGCTGGATGATCGCGGGCCGTGGCTTTATTGCTATGGCTGGAGGAAAGTCCGGGCTCCATAGGGCAGAGTGCCAGATAACGTCTGGGGGGCGAGAGCCCACGGCCAGTGCAACAGAAAATAAACCGCCAACTTCGGTTGGTAAGGGTGAAACGGTGCGGTAAGAGCGCACCGCGCTTTTGGTAACAAAAGTGGCAAGGTAAACCCCACTCGGAGCAAGACCAAATAGGAAAACTATGGCGTGGCCCGCGCCGTTTTCGGGTTGGTTGCTTGAGGTTGGGAGGTGACTCCCAATCCAGATGAATGATTATCCACGACAGAACCCGGCTTACAGGCTGACTCTCGATTATCGGGGCCCATTTTTGGGCCCCACTTCGTAGTGCGGCTTATGGGTCCCATTTCGTAATCTCATTTTTGAGACCCACTTCACAGTTTTTTGTGCAAAAGTGCACATATTCCCCGCACAACTTAATGTTTTACTTTAACTTCTGTGGCTAAGTGACGGTTTTGCATATCTTAAATTGATAGCAGATGTCAAATCGAGTGCTAAGTTATTGACGCTGTTGAGAAAACCTCCTTGTTTGTGTCCCATTTCCACTTGACTTGTGATCAAAATCAGCCATATTGTGTGTTGTGGTGGGTAAAAGTGTCACAAAGTGGCGCGCAAAAAAGGTTAATACGTGATCAAATTTCGAGGGGTTTCCAATCTATCTCTGGACGCAAAGGGGAGAATCGTTCTTCCTGCGCGTTATCGTGAGCGATTGGTTGAGCTCTGTGAAAGTCAACTGGTGGTGACAATCGACACCGATCAGCCCTGCTTGCTGAT